>DYOH01000001.1:0-108653 GCA_020720625.1 Acetofilamentum sp.
GAAAGGGCGTAGGAAAAAGATATTCAATTGTTTATCCATTGCCCTTTCAGGGCGACCAAAAAGGTTGTAGCATCAATAAACCTGGGGCTTTGCCCGCAGGCTATTGCTTTTGCACCTTCGGTGCGGCAAGAAATAAGGTGTAATTTTTTGCGCTACAGACCAGTCTGGTTTCAAAAACCTGACAGGTCTAATTTGTTGTATATCTTATATTTAACTTTTCAAAAGTTCCAAAGCTTTTGAAAAGTTTTGTGCGACAGATTCTTTTCACTAGCAACGGCATTCATGCCGTTGTAAAAAGCGCCGAATAAATTTGGCTTTAGCCCAAATTATTAGTGTTGGCTAAAGCCGAAAGACCCATTAATCGAAAAACCGTGGCATAAATGCCACGGCTAATGATATGTGCGTGAGCCTATTGGCTTTGTGAGACGCTTAGTGCTGATATAAATGCATCATTCCTCTGCAGGTTCTTCACCTCTGTCTTTAAGGGCCTGATGAAGCAATTCAGTGTCGGATTTTAAAATATCTGAAATATCTTTTAAATTCTGCTTTGCCTGGTCTAGTGCTTTTACAGATTTATTCGTATTTCCGATGGCCCCAATGGATTTTTGCTTGGGTGAAATATCCTTTGTTTTGGCTAAGAGCGCTTCACTTTGGGGGCTAATATTTTTTATATCATCTTCTAAGGCGGGTAATTGTTTTTGAAGGCTTTTTAGTGCTTTATAATCTTTTTTGAGTTTTTCCAGCTCCACATTTTTAAAATCTGCTGCATAGGATTTAATATCTTTATCCAGCAATTTAACTTCGGCTTCTATTCTTTTCGTTTCAGAGTAAATAGAAAAAGAATTGTTTTTAAAAACATCAAATTCTGAAATTCCAATATCTTTGGGCTTTTCTAAAGGTTTATTTTCATTTTGTGCAGAAATTAGCTGGGGCATAAGAAGCACAATAATCAGGCTCATTTTTTTTACAAATGTTTTCATTTTGGTAAGGTTTTAGATTAAACATTAAAAATACAAAAAAGTAACACATAAGTCAAGAGCCTAGGCTTACTAAAAAGGTAGATTTTATCAATAAAAATTAAATAACTATTTGATTATAAGTATTCCGAAAGTTTTAAAATTGAAGCAACAAAGTGTCTCTCTCAAAGTGAGACACTTTGTAAGGGCTAAAATTTACCTTGTTTGAATGGGTTTTACTTTAAATTCGAGAGAAAAACTATTTCCTTTAAGAATATATTTTTCCACATAATTGTACATAAAACTCTCGCTGCCGAGGGCATTTTGTGCGGCGTCTATGTATAAATGATAATATTGGTCTTTCACCAAATCGGGGGTATGCGTTGCTTTTGTAAGGGTTTCCAAGGTGTAGGGATGCACGCTGAAATTAAACGCCTTACCGCTGAATTGAAGTCCTGCCTTGTTGGCAGTTTGCAGCTTAAGCTCGTCTACATCGGTGCGGTTGCCGTTTTCCTGCGGTTTCACGTAGGGCGTGGTCATCTGGTTGATGTTTTGTGTGTAATGGCCGTAAAAAGCAGCCGTTTTCCTGTCCTGGTAGTTTTCGAAAGGTCCGCGTCCAAGCCATTCCAATTGCTCGTAATTGTTGGGCAATTTTACCATCATGCCTACGCGCGGCAAAAAGGGCTTTTTTGGTTTTTTGGCAGTAAGCTGTTGATTAACGGTAATTTCACCTTCAGGGCTAATTAAATAAGAAACAGCTACTTCGAAAGCAGATTCTGCGCCTTTTAACTGCTGCAAAATGTTGATTGATACGCTTTCGCCCAATTTTTCAACTTTACTGAATTCAATGCTGCTTTGCAGATTTTGTAAACCGTATTTTTTCCATAAATGTGCATGCCAGGTAAATCGTGGGTCGGGATTAAATGCCGTACCCAAATCGTTGCTCGTTGGGGCACGCCAAAGGTTTGTTTCTCCCAGTTCTTCAAAAAGCACGGTGTTTTCGTGCTTGTAATTTAAGAGTGTTCCGGTTTTTTTGTCAAAAAATACTTCAAAATCGCCGCCTTTAATCAGGCTGCCCAGATCGGTATTGGTAATCACAATTTCCTGCAGGTTTTTAGTTTCGCTAGGAGTTGGAGTCACTAGTTCTTCTTGGGCTGGTTTGAGTTCAAACTGTTCGCGGGCAATTTCATGTCCTTTTGGTGCCCAAGAATTTGCTTCGGGCAATTGCACGTAGAAATTGATAAAATACCTTTGGTCGGGCTTAAACTCAAAATTTTCAAGATTAATGTCGATATTGGCATCCGTTTCGGGGGCAATGGATGGCAATTTTGTGCTGCCATTGGAAATAGGCTTTCCGTTTTCGGTGATTTCCCAGTTGAGCACAAAATCTTGGCAATCAGTAAAATCGTAAGTATTGTGCAAATTTACTTGTTTGTTTTCGAGCGAGAAGGACTTGAATTTAATCCATTGCTGCACTTTTTTTACTTCGAAAAGTCCTGGTTTGGGTTCGCGGTTGGCAAATACCAAACCATTGAGACAAAAATCGGCATCGTTGATGGTGTCACCAAAATCGCCGCCGTATTTGAAATATGCATTTCCGGCTGGGTCTTTGGCTTCCATGCCTTGGTCTACCCAATCCCAGATGTAACCGCCAATCATTTGTGGGTAAGATTCAAACAAGTCCCAGTACTCTTTAAAATGTCCGGTGCTGTTTCCCATGGCGTGGGCGTATTCGCAAATTAGTATCGGCCTTTTCAGCACATCTTTCTCGGCCATAGCCTTAAGTCGGTCGAAATTTGGGTACATAGCGGCATTAAAATCGTAGCGTGTTAGCGCATTCGACCAGCTAAGTGCCGAAAACAGGCGTTTTACCTTTTTCAAAGCTCCTATTCCGGCCATATCCAAGGGTTCTTTCATGGCTTTACCTTCGTAATGAATAGGGCGATTTTGAATATCACGCTTTTTCAGTTCATCGTACATGGCCATCATATTTGGGCCATCGCCGGCTTCGTTGCCCAAGGACCAAATAATTACGGATGCATGGTTTTTATCTCGTTCAAACATGTCGATACCTCGCTGTACAATGGCATTTTTCCATTCGGGAAATAATACCGGCGATTGATTTCGGTATTGCCATAAAAAGTGAGCTTCCACATTGGCCTCGTCCATTACATAAATGCCCAAACTGTCGCAAATTTCGTAGAAATAAGGCTGATTGGGGTAGTGTGCAGTGCGAATGGCGTTAAAATTGTTTTGTTTGATTAGTTTTACATCCAGCAGTATATCTTCTTTGCTGATGGCCCTGCCTTTAGTGGGGTGAAATTCGTGTTTGTTCACACCTTTTATCATCACCGCTTTGCCGTTTACAAGCAACTGACTGTTTTTGATTTCCACACTCCTGAAACCAATTTTATGGCTGTATACAAAGCTGTTTTGTGCGTTTGAAACAGTGTATTTCAACAGATACAAATGCGGAGTTTCTGCCGACCAAAGTTTTGGATTATTAATTTTTTCTTTCAGATTGAAAAGGGCATTTTCCGGAGTTAATTCTTTGGAAAAAACCAACTCAGAGCCATTCAAAAGCTCAATTTTGAGCTTAGTTCCCGGTATAAAATGTTCCAGTTTCCCTTCTATGTGCAGTTCAGCTTCGCTGTAAGCGGCATTGAAAGTGGTGTTTGTTTTTACATCGAACAAGAAATTTTTGGGTTGGGCATACAATAACACATCTCTATAAATACCGCTTAAACGCCAGAAATCCTGATCTTCGATATAACTGGCATCTGACCAGCGAATAACACGCACAGCCACCAGATTTTCACCTTTTTGAATAAATTTGGTGATATTAAATTCAGCAGGAGTCATGCTGCCCTGACGGTAGCCCACGTATTGGCCATTTACAAATACTTCGAGTGCCGATTGTACTCCTTCGAAGCGCAAAATTACGTCCATTCCATTCCACGATTCCGGTACAGAGAAAATTTTGCGGTATAATCCGGTTTCGTTGCCCAAATTTGGCACATAAGGCGGGTTTGCCGGAAAAGGATGAATCTGATTGGTGTAAATGCGTCTGCCAAAGCCCTTCATCTGCCAGTTTGAAGGCACTTCTATGCTTGTCCAGTTTTTTGATTCAAAATTGGTTAATGCAAAATCTTTGGGAGCATCGAGGGGATTATTCAAAAAAAAAAAATCCCAGGTACCGTTTAAATCAAGCATCAGTTTTTCTGTTTCGGCAAATTCTGCATTCGAATTAACAAGATTTGCCATAAAAAGAGCATGAGCTGGAAGATTATTTTTGGCAAAAACTTCGGGGTTTTGCCAGTCGGGATCAGTTTGTGCCAATGTAGAACTCAAGCCTGATAATACGAAAAAAAAAGGTATAAGTATAAAATTTTTCATGGTTAAATAGCTTAATAATATTACCCGCAATTTAGATAATCCGTAGCAAAAAAACGAAAAAAGAATGGAGAAACATTTTGCTGAAAAATTTCTATATTTGCTGTTTAGTAACAGAAGGCATGGAAAATGATTATTTGCAGAGTATTTGGCAAAAAGCGTTGAGCAGTTATCCAAAAGCGGTTCATTTTTCCGAAAGATTTTTTGCGCAGCTAAGCGATGCTTACGGCCACAAGGATCGCTATTACCATAATGCACAGCATATTGGAAAAATGCTTGGTTTGCTGGAGCAATATCAAGCAAAACTAAAGAGCGTGCATTTGTATTATCTTGCAGCCTTTTACCACGATATAATTTACAATGCTTTGCGCACGGACAACGAGCAAAAGAGTGCCGAATGGGTAGCGGCCGATTTTCAGGCAATGGGTATAAAAAAAGGGGATTCGGAATTTGTGCAAAAGCTTATTCTGCTAACCTCTGGACATGCAGAAAGCGATAAAATACTTAGTCATGAAGAGGCTTTGTTTTTAGATAGCGATATACAAATATTGGGTTCAGAATTTTATGTTTATCAAGAGTATAGCAAAAATATTCGAAAAGAATACCAGCGCATACCCGAGTTAATCTATTATCAGAAAAGAATGGCATTTCTAAAGAAAATGCAGGCTCAAAAACGACTATTTAATTCGCCCGAATTTAAAAAGAGTTATGAAAAACAGGCCAGAGAAAATTTAGATTGGGAAATTAACGATATAAAAACAAAATTATAATATTTACACATGAACCGAAAAATTGCCGCCGAGCTGAACATTCAGCTATGGCAAGTTGAAAATACGCTAAAACTGTCGGAAGAATCATGCACCATTCCATTTATAAGCCGTTACCGTAAAGAAGCAACCGGAGGCTTGAACGAAGTGGAGATAGCCCGGATTTTGGATTTGCATCAAAAAGCAATCGATTTGGAAGCCCGCAAAGAATTTGTGCTCAAGTCGATTGAGGAGCAAGGCAAACTTAGCGATGAGCTAAAAGAAAAAATCAGGCAGGCCGAAACACTTATTCAGGTTGAAGATATCTATTTACCTTATAAACAAACACGCAAAACAAAGGCATCTATAGCTCGCGAAAAGGGTTTGGAGCCATTGGCAAAGCGTATAATGCTGCAAAATTATGGAGCGCTTGATCCCATTCTCGAAAAATTTGTAAATAAGGATGTTGCTGATAATCAAGAAGCTTTGCAAGGCGCTTTGGCAATAATTTCGGAGTGGGTAAGTACCAACGAATCTACGCGAAATGCAATTCGCCGGAAGTTTGAGCACGAAGCGGTAATCTCGGCCAAATTGGTAAAAGACAAAGAAGAAGAAGGAGCGAAGTACCGCGATTATTTCGATTGGTCGGAGCCTTTGAAACGATGTCCTTCGCATAGATTATTGGCCATACGCAGAGCCGAGCAAGAAGGCATTCTACGTGTGGGTATCGACATTGATAAAGAAGAAGCGCTCGAAATTTTGCACAAAAAATGGGTGAAAAACGATTCCGATGCTGCAAATCAAGTGGCTTTGGCCTGTAAAGACGCATATAACCGTTTGTTAAAATCGTCAATAGAAACAGAGTTTGCCAATCTTACAAAAGAAAAGGCCGATTTGGAAGCCATACAGGTATTTAGTCAGAATTTAAAGCAATTGCTGCTTTCTTCGCCACTGGGCGAAAAACGCATTCTGGCTTTAGATCCGGGTTTCAGAACCGGTTGTAAGGTGGTTTGTCTCGACGAAAAAGGCGATTTAAAGCATAATGCCACCATTTATCCGCATCCCCCCAAAAACGATAAAAAACTGGCTTGGGCAAAAATAAGGGAATTGCTCGAAATATATAAAATACAGGCTATAAGTGTGGGTAATGGAACTGCCGGACGCGAAACACTCGAATTTATTGAAGCCATGAAATTGCCCGATACAATAAAAGTTTACTCGGTTGACGAAAGTGGCGCATCAATATATTCGGCATCGGAAGTGGCCCGAAAAGAATTTCCGGAATACGATGTAACGGTGCGTGGCGCCGTTTCTATTGGTCGCAGATTAATGGATCCGCTAGCCGAGCTTGTAAAAATCGATCCAAAATCAATTGGAGTTGGTCAGTATCAGCACGATGTAGATCAAGCCGAGCTTAAGAAGAGTTTGGGCCGTGTGGTGGAAAATGCGGTGAATTTTGTGGGTGTGGATTTGAACACTGCCAGCAAAGAGCTGCTCTCTTATGTTTCGGGTTTGGGCGAGCAAATGGCACAAAATATTGTGGATTTTCGCCGCGAAAACGGTTTGTTTCTGAACAGAAAACAATTGCTAAAAGTGAAACGATTAGGGCCAAAGGCTTTTGAGCAGGCAGCAGGATTTCTAAGAATTCGCAATGCCGAATATATTCTCGATAATACGGCAGTGCATCCCGAAAATTATGTCTTGGTCGAAAAAATGGCCAAAGATTTAAACATCACCTTAAAACAATTGGTTTCCGAACCTGAATGGGTAAAAAAAATAGAAATTCAGAATTATGTAACTGATAAAGTGGGCATTCCTACTTTGCAGGATATTCTTTCTGAATTATCGAAACCCGGTAGGGACCCGCGAAAAAAGATGGCCGAATTTGTTTTTGATACGCGCATCAAAGATATTTCCGATTTGGAAGTGGGCATGATTCTCAGCGGCAAAGTTTCCAACATTACAAAATTTGGCGTTTTCGTAGATTTGGGTATCAAGCAAAATGGCCTAATTCATATATCAAATCTGGTAAACGAATTTGTGAGCAATCCATTTGATGTAGTGGATTTGAATCAGGAAATAAGCGTGAAAGTATTGGATGTGGACAAAGTGCGTCAGCGCATTCAATTAAGCAGTAAAGGGTATTTAGTGAAAAAAAGTTGAAAAATGAAAAAAGCATTGGTTTTTGGGGCAAGTGGTTTGGTGGGCTCCCATTTGATTAAGTATTTGATTAATAATGAAGATTATAGCAAGATAATTGTTGTTAACCGCCGGAGTTTAGCCTACAATTCGACTAAAGTACAAGAAATAATCAGTACGCCCGACGAATTTCAAGTTCATCGCACAGGAATGCAGGCAGATATTGTATTTTGTGCCTTGGGAACTACCATAAAGAAGGCCGGCTCGATAAGCGCATTTCGCAAAATTGATTTCGATTATGTGGTAAATGCGGCTAAATTGGCCAAAACATTGGGGATAGAGTCGTTTGTGGTGGTTTCGAGCATCGGTACAAAAAAATCGGCCAACTATTATCTGCAAACCAAATACGAAATGGAACAGGCCTTGATATTATTGAATTTTAAGCAATTAGCAATATTACGTCCTTCGTTATTATTGGGCGAACGCAGCGAAACCAGATGGATGGAGAGCTTTGCGGCAAAGATTTATCCGACTTTTGATGTACTTTTGCAGGGAGGAATGAAAAAGTACCGTGCCATAAAGGCCGGAACTGTGGCAAAGGCGATGATAAAAATTGCAGAAAATAAGGAGCTTAACGGCATATTTCAATCAGATAAAGTAGAAGAATTAGGACAATAAAAAAAAACGGCGGAAAAAGTTCCGCCGTTTGGTTTCCAAACCTAGTTATTAATCTCAATATTAGCGTATTTTGCTTCCACTTTGATTAGCTTCTCCGTAGCCGCATTTTTTCCGGCATAACCTTTCATGTACAGAGAATTATTTTCGCGACGGTACTCGCATGTTTTGGTTAAATTAACCTCAATTTCGCCATAGCTTGCCGTTCCTTCAAACTGAAATTCAGTATTTTCGGGCATTGAGACTTCAAATTTGCCATAAGTGGTGGCAACATTAATGACTTCAAATTGCGGACTAAGTTCTTCAATTTCGCAACTGCTGTATTTGAGATCAATTTCGGCATATCTACCAAGTTTTTCGATGGTATACTGTGCGTATTTGCCTTCGGTAATTACCAGATTATTTACCTCTTCGACGCTAAACTGACTATCGTATTTTGATGTTGCAACTATAGAGCGGGCAGTGCCAATATCCCATTTGGAGTATTTGCTAAGAATCATTAAAGCGTAGGCATTTTCTACATCTACTTTCGAATAGGAAACATCGAGTTTCAGCCAGTTGGCTTCACCGATTCGGGCACTGGAATAGGCCATTAAAATGGTATTCTTTTCCTCTTCTTTGCCTCTGGTAAGCTTGTTTACTTGTATGCTTCCATATTTTAGGTCGATGTATACTAAATTGGATAGTTCGTTTATAAAAATACCGCCATATTTGTTGTAAAGTTTTGTGCGCAAGTCTTTTGGCATGTTTACTTCGTAATTGATTCGAAATTTTGCGGCCCTATTGTTACACAAACTGCCGATATTAATGCTCGAATTGATTTCGGTAGTTCCCAAAATTTTATTTTCGAGCTGAACAAGTTTAATGTCAATTTTTTCGAATACTTCTTGTGCACATTTTTCAGTTCCATTTTCTACCGTAATTACGGCTTTAATGTATACTTCGTTTTTGCTCCACTCTTTAATGGTGATGTCGCCGTATTTATTGCTTATTTCTACAACGCTGCTATTGTTGCTCGAAAAAGTTTTCTCAAATTGCTTGGTAAACTCTGTTTGCGCCTTAACCAGGTTTTGGTGAGCTACCAAAAAGAGAAATCCGATGATAAGATGTAAGGTTTTCATATTTTTGCTTTTTTATAATTACTTATTTTATCTCTAAGACGATAAAAAAAAAGTAGCGCTGCATGTATGGCAAAAATATTTTTATACTTTTGAATTAATTTTTAAAAGAATGTTATCCAAATCCAATTCCGGCAAATTACAGGCATTGTTGCGGCACAACCAAAAGTTAGTTTTTTCGCTTAGAAAGCGTCCTTGCATCAATGGAATATGACTCTCTTTTTGGCTGTGTACCGAAATAACATTTGGAAAATGGTTTTGAACAAAATTCTGATGAAACGATACTGCTTCAGGCCCGGTAATTGCTAATTCGTAGTAATCGTGTGTAAATTTTAAAGCCAAAGAAGCCCAGTTTCCATAGAATCTTAAATTTTCCGGAATACTTTGTGCAATATTTTTAAGCATTTGTAAGGCAATATCGAAGTAACTTGATTGCAAAAGAATTTTCGATAAAATATGTAAATTGTGCGCCATTACCGAGTTCGACGATGGAATAACATTGTCGGGCAGTTCCATTTTTCGGGCCACCGGCACAATTTGAGATTTTTCGGTGTAGAAAAACATACCCGATTCCGGATCAAAAAAATGTTCAAGACAATAGTTTGTAAGATTTTGTGCCATTTCAAGGTAGTTTTCGTTAGCAGTAGCTTGATATAGCTTAATAAAGGCACTAATACTAAAAGCATAATCATCGAGTAATCCGTTAATTGCACTTTTGCCATTTTTAAAATTTCTAAAAACAGAGAAATGGGTCGTAATACAATTTTGGAAAAGGTGTTGGGCCGATTTTTGAGCTTCGTGAAGATATTTCTCGTTGCGAAAAGCCTCGTATGCTTCTAAAAGACTAAAAATGGCCAATGCACTCCATGAAGTAAGCGATTTATCGTCTAATGCGGGTTTATTTCGCCTATTTCGAATATTTATTAGCTCATGCCTGATTGTTTTCCATCTATTTAGTAATTCGTTTAAATTAAGTTGATTATTCTCGGCATATTCTTCAAAAGAGGTATGTTGATGTAGAATAATTTTGGTTTCCCAATTTCCTTGAGGCATTATTTCAAAAATATCCGTTAACCAATTATTTTGTTTAAGGATTTCGGCTAATTCTTCAAAAGTCCAAACATAATATTTTCCCTCTGCACCGTCGGAATCAGCATCTAGGGAAGCATAAAACACACCGTTACCATTACTTAATTCCTTTAGCATAAAATCAATACTCTCCTCAGCCACACGCTTATATATAGGAATTTTATACTTTTTGTAAGCCCTTGCGAAAAGCGTAATTAGCTGAGCATTATCGTAAAGCATTTTTTCGAAATGGGGTACACGCCAAAATTGGTCAACCGAATATCTTGCAAATCCGCCGCCGGCATGGTCGAAAATACCGCCTTGAGCCATTTTTTTTAAACTAAGCTTGAGATGTTTTTCTATTTTAATATCATTGTTAAAATGCAGAAAATCAATGTAAAACAAGATTTCGGAAGGCATCGGAAATTTAGGAGCACCCTGCTGGCCACCATTTATCGGGTCAAAGCTCATTTTTACTCGTTCAACGGCATTTTCCACTAATTGAATATCAATTTTATCAGCCTCAATTTTTACGAAAATTCTTTCGGCATTTGCCACCCCTTCTTTGAGATGCTGTGCCGCATTTTCTATTTTTCTAACTTCGTTTAGCCAAGAATATTGTAGCGATTTAAGCACTTGAATCCATTGCTTTGGGCGAAAATAGGTACCACCGTAAAAGGGCGTTCCATCGGGCATCGCAAAGCAGTTCAAAGGCCAACCGCCACTGCCGGTCATAATTTGTACCGCAGTCATATAAATTTGGTCTATATCGGGCCTTTCTTCTCTATCCACCTTAATACAAACAAAATGCTCGTTCATAATATCGGCAATTTCAAGGTTTTCAAAGGATTCGTGCTCCATAACGTGGCACCAATGGCAGGCAGCATATCCGACACTGATAATGAGCATTTTATTTTCGGATTTTGCCTTTTCCAAAGCTTCGTTGCACCAAGGATACCAGTTTACCGGATTATGAGCATGTTGCAATAAATAGGGGCTCGATTCGTGAATTAATTTATTGGTATGTGTATTCATTTTTTCAGTTATTAAAACGTCAAATCTATACTTTGCCGCAAATTATTAAAGTACTTATTTGAAAAAAGGTGCGAAGAATTGTGTTTTAAAAATTTAAATCCGAAAGTAAAATTCACATAATGATGCGATTAAAAATATTTTGGGATAAAAGCCTTATCTATAATTTGATTAAAATAAAATTTTGAGTTAACTTTAAAGCTACAAATATTGGCCTCTAATAAATTTTTTTCTTGCAAATATATGAAAAACAAAGGTTTAGAATGGATAATTATAGGTGTATTAGCCGCGGCTCTGATAGGAAGCTTTGCATTTTATTTTTTTGCCATGAGAAAAAATACCCAGCTGATGGAGAATCCGGAGGCCAATAAGGATGTAGAAAAAATAATGGTGAATTATGCCGAATTGGAAGCATCGTACAACAAGGCAATACAAGAAATAGAAAGCCAGGTTGGAGAAGGCGATGTTGGAATAGAGATTCTGAAAGAAAATCTTACCCAAATTTTGGGCGAAATAAAGGCAGAAAAAGAGCAAATTGCCAGCAAAAGATATTCAAAAAATGCCGATTCATTGGCCTACCTTTACGAACAGGCCGACCAGATGAAAGAAATGCTAAAGATGTCGAAAGAAGTACTTGTAGAACGCCTTGCCGAGATGCAGCAGGAGAACATGCAATTACAAACTTCGAACGAGCGATTACTTACCCGAAACGAAAAGTTAGTAGAAAAAATAGTGCAAGTGAACGAATGGGTTGAAAAGGAGAAAGTAAAGAATCAGGGCTTACAGTCGGAAATTTTACGTGTTGAATCGCACATACAAAAACTCGAATTATCAGGCGATTCAGCAAAAGAATTTGTTGCCCAGCTAAAAGCAGAGAAGGAATATTTTTCTGAGAAATTAGAAGAGAGCAATAGTATAATCGAAGTACAATCTGAGAAAATATCGGAGTTAGGAATTATTGTCAAAAAGGTAAATGTTGAGTGTTTTTTTAAGTATATGGAGGGCAATTCGGAGGACGAAGCTAAAATATATCTAACCAAAAGCGGGGTTGCCAAGCGATATTTATCTCATTTCGCAGATAAAAAGCCAGATGTTTTTTTTGAGTTTAATATCAACGATTATATGTTCGAAGAAGGTAGCGAAAGAGTTGATTTCAAATTATTTACGGAAGAAGGTATTGAAGTTTATTCTACATCAAAGGCTGTAAGTAAAGGGATTTTGCGGTTTGTGGTACCCAACAAAAATTTTCAGTTGGGTAAATCTTATTTTATTACGCTTTTTTCCGGACCAGATAATTTGTTAATAAACGATATGTATGAATTTAGTATTTCCAAATAAATGCAATTATTGTTTAGCTATTTTGATAATATTTTTTTGGGGGATAATTTCGGCAGGCGCTCAGGAACCCGATTTTGTAAAACTTAGTTTGCCCGACAGCGTTTCTGCTGTAAATGATATCTTTAAAACAAGTAAGGATGAAGTAATTCTGGCTACAAATGTGGGTGTATACAGGTATTTTGCCGGAATAGACCAGTTCTGTCTTTTATATTCTTCTAAGGATGCCGGACAGCTAAAAATTAATGTAATTGCGCAAGGAAATTCTGATGCCTTTTTTTTTGGCACTTATCGTAGTTCAGTTATTTTATACAGGTCAAATGAAGACCTTAAGGAATACAGTTTTCGCGATATGATTGGCCTGGAAGCTTTGGTTACCGATATTAACTGTATTGATTCTGTTTTATATATAGGTACTTCCGAAGGCAATATTCTAAGGTTTGATGTATACTCTAAAAAATTTTTTCATCATAGCAGCCCGGTAAAGGCCGAAATAAACGCCATTTGGAAAGAAGAAAATAATGCTTTGTGGATAAGCTCCATAAATGGTGTTTATTCCTATAAAAACAATACATGGACACAATTAAACGATTTTTTTCAGGCTTATGGTTTGCGTATAAAGCAGGATGAATACTGGGTTATTGGTAGAGATGCAGCGTTTAATGCCAAAATTATGTACCTCTATAATTACGAAACAGATTTGTTTAAAAAGCGAAAACAAAAATGGGCTACCTTGGTATTTAATAATTTACCAAATAATTTTGCGCGTTTTAACGATATAGATTTCGATAGCCAAGGTTTAATTTGGCTTGCCAGTAATATTGGCGTATTAAAATATGATCCTTTTACAGGCTACAGTATATGGTATTCCAAAGAGAAGTACGAAAATTTCGAACTAAGCGAAACCATACGTGTTTTGGTTATCGACGACCAAAATATTCTGGTGTCGTACCAGAATAAGCTCATGCGTCTGGGTTTTCCAATTGAGTAATTGTGCTCAATTTAATACTTTGTATAATCACGCCGGCTTGTGCTATTGATTTTGCCATGGACAAAAATCCATGATTCTTCATAATTATAAAGTTGTTATTATCAATCACTTCAAGAACTTCATTCACCAAAGCTAAGCTACCATATTCTTGTTCGTTTTTGGTCTGTACAAAACCAAATTGCGTTGCCAGAGATATTAAATCTGGCCAATGGCCATGAAAAATAGCCATTACATCTGGTCGTTGAGCATAAATGCTAAAATGCAGCATGCTTTCCGAAGATGGTTCCTTTTTTCCAAAAACCACAATTTTTTTTTCGGCCAGAAACACATTTTCAACCAGAACGAAATCATCCGATTTTAAATTTTCCAAATCGGTACTTGTTGCCGTAATGATAAACTGTTTGCCCATTTCAGAAAGGCGAAAGCTTATATTTCCACTCGAACCACCGGGGTATTTGGGCGCCATCCGATGCTCAGACAAATATTTTCCCCAATAGATAAGCTCGTCTGTGCGTTTAATATATTCAAAACGCTCACCCAAAAATTTGGTCTCAAACTTGGTTCCGCTGTATATTTCAGACATTCTTAAATAGCTTATTAATAGATTGATAATCTGCATTAATGATGCCCACTTCGGTAATAATTCCGCTAATTAATTCGGCCGGACTAACATCAAAAGCCGGATTCAGCGCGGGAGAACCTGGGTTGGCAAGCAAAATGGTTTCGCTAATATTTTTTTCGTTTGGTCCGGTGGCATATAGTACCTCATTCTGATTTCTAAATTCAATGGGAATATCCTTGCCTGTAGCACAGTGAATATCGAAAGTTGCTTTTGGAGCTGCCACATAGAAAGGAATACCGAAATGCCTGGCTAAAATAGCCTTTTCGAGCGTTCCGATTTTGTTGGCTACATCGCCGTTGGCCGCAATTCGGTCGGCACCCACAATCATTATATCAATATTGCCCTTCTGCATGAAAAATGCAGTTGCGTTATCGGCAATAATGTAATGCTCAATTCCTTCGTTATATAATTCCCAGGCAGTTAATCTCGCTCCCTGACTCCTTGGCCTGGTTTCGTCTACAAACACTTTTAGCTTTTTGCCTTGTCGGGATGCTTCGTAAATAGGGGCAAGCGCAGTTCCGTAATCTGTAAAAGCCAGCCAACCGGCGTTGCAATGGGTAGCTACCGAATAATTGTTTAATATTAATTCAGCACCATATTCGCCGATGGCTTTAGACGCATTACTATCTTGACTACAAATTAATTGAGCCAATTCAAGAGCATCAATATGATTTTGTGCATTCTCGGCAACAAATTTTGTGGCGTAAAATAAATTTTGTGCTGTTGGGCGCATAGATTCAATAAATCTGCGGGCATTATCTATTTGGTTCCAATCCGGAAAATGCTCAATAAAAGCCTGTGCCATGGCCAGTGCAGCAGTGCAACCAATGGCTCCTGCACCTCGCACTATCATATCTCTAATGGCATAAGCAGTTTCAACATAGTTATGGCATGTATGTATTTTAAAATCAAAGGGAAGTAAATTTTGGTGAATCATTTTTACGTGCTTTCCTTCGCTCCAAACCGTTTTAAAATGTTTTCCGTTTACCAGCATTGTATTTGTTTTAGTCCAAAAATAGTAAAAATATTCTATCAAATAAAACTCCAGTCTGCAAGGATTTTTATACTAAAGTTATTAAATTGGCCACTTAAATTTTTTCGAATATTTAGCCCAAATATCAATATAATTAATTCAAAATGGAAAAATCACAGGTAGCAGTAGCTTTTTCGCCTGCTTTGTTTGATGCTTATTACACCGAAAATGTGGTAATTGTAGTAATAGATGCCATAAGAATGAGTGCCAGCATAATAACTGCTTTGGCAAATGGCGCAGAAGAAATATTGCCAGTTGCAGGCCTGGAAGAAACGCTTAAATATAAACCACAAGGATATCTTATTGGTGGCGAGAGAGATACTTATAAGGTGGAAGGATTTGATTTTGGGAACTCTCCGGAATCATTTAAAACCGAAAAGGTAAACGGACAGAAAATAGCATTATCTACCACAAATGGTACCCAAGTTCTTGATTTGATTATGAGTAAGAAAAGTTCAAATGACCGGGTTTTTATCGGAAGTTTTTTAAATGCAAGGTATTTAGCCCAATATATAGGCGATTTAAATCAAAACGTACTTATTCAGTGTTCCGGTTGGAAAAATACAATTTGCACCGAAGATGTGCTTGCAGCAGGCTACATAACCGAATTGTTGGTGGCCGCCGGAAACCATTATGTTTGGCGCGATTCTGCATTTTTGGCCAATGCGCTATACAAGGCTGCATCTTTAGATTTAGTGCAATATGTTTATGATGCATCGCCGCGTTTATTGTCGAAAAAGGATTATTTACACAATGATATCCTTTATTGTCTTGAAAAAGATAAATTTTCTGTTTTGCCGGAACTGATTGGGCGTAAAATTAAATTAACTAAATAAAAAATCTGATATTTTTTATTTAAAATTTGTGCGGACAAATTAGCTGCAAAACAAGCGAATAGCATTGATTGATAAGTTATTCGGTTATTTTTTAGTACATTATATGCATGTTGATAATTTCATCAAAATGGTGGAAACATTGTGGATAAATTGTGGATAAGCTGGCATAATATTTTGTTTTTAATTGCCAAGTAATTGAATAATAAATATTTATTTTTGCTTTATATAATGCAAACAAGTACTGCAAACGATGTTTATTATTTTTTGGGAAAATACGATATTAAAAGATAAGAATTATACTATCTTTGCTGAACAAAAGGAAAATTATAATCATAACAAATAAACTGATATCGAATGAAATTCATTGTTTCAAGTACCGAGTTGTTAAAACATCTGCAAGCAGCTGGAAAAGCCATTTCCAGCCGCAATACTTTGCCTATTTTGGATAATTACCTGTTTAAGCTTTCAGCTAACGAATTGGTTATTACAGCTTCCGATCTGGAATCTACCATTATCACCAAAATGATACTCGAAAATGTAGATGGAGAAGGAATTATTGCGATAGAGGCCAAGCGATTGAATGATATTCTGAAAGAATTTCCTGAACAACCGCTTACCTTTGATATAAATCTGGAAAATTTGGCCGTGGATATTATTTCTGAAAATGGTAAATATTCGGTTGTTGGTCTTCCTGGCGAAGATTATCCTAAAGTGCAGGATGTTAGTCCCGAAAATGCTACAAAAATCGATCTCGACGGATTGGTTATGTACAAAGGGATTACCAAGACTTTGTTTGCAGCCTCTACCGACGAGTTACGCCCGGTTATGACAGGCGTTTTTATTAAAATAAATCAGGCCGGATTAACCTTTGTCGCCTCCGATTCTCATAAATTGGTTCGCTATTTGCGCCGCGATGTAAATTCATCTACCGAGGCATCATTTATACTCCCATCAAAACCTGGAAATTTACTCAAAGGCTTATTACCAAAAGCCGATGGTAACATGCACATAGAGTTTGATAAAAAAAATGCCATATTTAGTTTCGAAAACTTTACCTTGGTAGCGCGATTAATAGAAGGTGAATATCCTAATTATGAGTCTGTTATTCCTCAGAATAATGATAAGGTGTTACTGGTAGATCGCGTAGATTTATATAATTCACTGCGCAGGGTTTCAGTTTTCTCAAATCAGGCGAGCAATTTGGTAAGGTTAAAACTTGCCGGAAACCAAATGATTGTTACCGCTCAGGATATTGATTTTGCAATTTCGGCATACGAAAGGTTAAATTGCCAATTTGATGGTGAAGATATGGAGATAGGGTTTAAATCGGCCTTTTTAATTGAGATACTCAACAATCTTAATTCAGTAGAGATAAAAGCAGAGTTATCGGAGCCAGGAAAAGCCGGATTATTTTTCCCTTATGAAAAAGATTCGGAAGACGAAGATATCTTGATGCTATTAATGCCAATAATGGTGAAATAGAACATATTGAAAAATAAAATAGTTAAAAGGCCGGATACAAATCCGGCCTTTTTGCTTAATTGATAGCAATATGTTTTATAAACTATCAAATTGTAAGAAGAAAACGTTTTCGGTATTTTAAATTTACTCGAAATTGAGTAAAATTGTAACAAAATTAACCAAACAAAATATTATAATATGGCTAAAAGAACAATTGTAACCCTGCCCGGCGACGGTATCGGAAAAGCGGTACTCGACGAAACGCTTCGCGTATTGGATGCTGCCGGCTTTGAAGCCGAATATGTAGAAGGCGATATAGGATGGGAATTTTGGTGTAAGGAAGGAAATCCGCTGCCTCAGAGAACAATAGATTTAATCGAAAAACATAAAATTGCCCTTTTCGGAGCCATCACATCAAAACCCAAAGACGAAGCTTATTCGGAGTTAGCTCCTGAATTAAAAGACAAAGCTTTGGTATATAGCAGCCCGATTGTTGGCCTCCGTCAGCATTTTGGTTTGGATATTTGTGCTCGTCCATGTAAAACTTATAAAGGAAATCCGCTGAATTTTATTCGTCGCAGTGCTGAAAACGAAATAGAAGAGCCATTGGTTGATGTTGTAATTTATCGTCAGAATACCGAGGGCTTATACGGTGGAGTAGAGTGGGCGAGTCCCAAAGGAATAGTCTACGATGCTCTGATGTCGCACCCCAAGTTTAAACAAAATTTTGGAAAAGTTCCTTCAGAAGAGATTGCCGTATCGACCCGTATTTTTACTAAAAACGCTACAGAGCGAATATTAAAAGCCGCCTTTGAACATGCCCGCAAATATGGCTATAAATCGGTAACAGTTTGCGAAAAACCCAACGTTATACGCGAAACATCTGGTATGATGTACAAAATGGCCAAGGAAATGCAAAAAACAGCGTATGCAGAAATTGAGCTTTGGAATACCAATATTGATGCACAAATGATGTGGCTAACAAAAAATCCGGAGGATTATGGTGTAATTGTGGCCGGAAATATGTTTGGAGATATTGCCTCCGACGGATTTGCCGGATTAATCGGTGGACTTGGATTTGCGTGTAGCGCCCAATACAATCCAGATTCCGGAATTGGCGTTTTTGAACCTACACACGGTTCTGCACCTAAATATGCCGAATTTGAAACATCGATTGTAAATCCGATAGCCATGATAGAATCTGCCTGTATGATGCTCGATTATATTGATGAGCATGATATGGCTTCAAAAATTCGCAATGCAGTAGCCGATGTAATAATAGAGGGAAAAGTACGCACGTATGATATGCTTAAAATGCGTGGAAAGCAAGATGTTATTCATCAGGGAGCTGCATCTACCAAACAAATGGCCGATGCCGTAATCGCAAAACTGAAATAAAATGAATCAGGATGTATTAATGCTGTGGGGTGAAGAGCTTGGCTGGATTCAGAACAATGAATTGAGGCAACAAGTACATGATACATGGCTACTTGCCCTGGAAAAAAGTGTACTCAAAGCCGAAGATTTAGTTAGGATACCCTTTAGCTTGCTAGTACCCGGTTTAAAAGTAAGCTTTATGGACCACAAAAGAGCAGTGGTGCATATTGCAAAAGATGCCGGATTACAGATGAATAAATTCTTTGAGAAAGATTTGCCTGTAAATATGGATGTGCTTATTGCCGGAGCTATATTGGCCGATGTGGGCAAACTGCTCGAATACGAGCTAAACGAAAAGGGCGAAGCCGTGCAGGGTATGTATGGAAAGTACCTTCGACATCCGTTCTCGGGAGTATCATTGGCTGAGCAATGCGGGGTGCCGGCTCAAGTGTGCCATATTATTGCAGCCCATGCACACGAAGGCGACCTGGTGGTGCGTTCTACAGAGGCTTATGTGGTGCACCATATTGATTTTATGACATTTTTACCTTTCAAAAGCAGATTAAAATAAAATACTAAGGCAGCATTCTATCCGGAATGCTGCCTTTCTTTTGTAAACTCCGTTTACCTGCTCTACAAACTAAGCTTAGTTTTGCATTTTTGTCAAAGTAATTTTTACTCTGGTTTCGCCCTCTTCAATCGAAAAAACCATTGTTGTATTGTCAATTTGTTCAATAAAGAGTGTTCCTGCTTGATTTTCGCTTTTCAGATTGAGTAAAGTACCTTCGTTATTTATAAACCATTCGCCGGTTTCGGTTGTTGCGGCAAATCCATCTCTGAGAAATGTTTTGTCTTCGAGCAAAATTAACCGGAATCTCGATTTTAGATTACTGATATCGGTATTATATTCGGGCGAAATCACTTCGTTGGTTTCGTAGTTTTGCATTCGCCAGTTTCCAACAAATAATGCTTCTTTTTCGCTCAACCCATTTTTGCAAGCACCAAAACCTGCTAAAATGCTAATTAATAGATAAAAATATAAATTTTTCATTTTCAAATATTTGTTAATTATTTAAACTAATTCATTTAAGCAAAGAAGCAAACTATCTTTCCAATGCGGAATTTTTATGTCAAAAGTTTTTTTTACTTTAGATTTGTCGAGTACACTGAAGTATGGCCTTGGTGCTTTGGCCGGATAATCGGCACTAAGAATAGGTTCTACCTGGCAACTCAACTTGGCATAATCCATTATTTCTTTGGCAAAGTCGTACCACGAACAAAGCCCTTCGTTGCTGTAGTGATACAATCCTTTTTTGAAGAAGGATTCATTTTCCGTGGCTTTTTGAATGATATGTAAAATAGCATTTGCTAAATCACGCGCATTTGTTGGAGTTCCAATTTGGTCGAAAACCACATTTAGTTTGCTGCGTTCTTTTCCTAAGCGAAGCATTGTTTTTACAAAATTGTTTCCAAAAACAGAATAGAGCCAACTTGTTCTAATAATTAAATATTCAGTAGCAAACTGTTGCACAGCTTCTTCGCCTTCTAGTTTTGTGCATCCATAAGCCGATTTTGGATTTTCGCTATCAAATTCGGTATATGGTCTGTAATGCATACCATCGAAAACATAATCAGTAGAAATATGTACTAGTATAGCGTGATATTCGCTAGCCATCTTGGCAAGATTTTCGACTGCTTCAAAATTTATTTTATCGGCCATATCCCTGTCATCCTCTGCTTTATCTACGGCAGTATAGGCCGCACAATTAATAATCCATTGGGGTTTATTTTGGCTAAAAAAGAGATTCAGAGCGTTTTTATCGGTAATATCCAATTCGTTTATATCAGTAAAAATAAAATTGAATTGATTAAACTGATGTGAAAGAAATTGTATTTCACTTCCTAATTGACCCTTACTACCCGTAATTAAAATACTTTGCATTATTTATAGAGTTTTTCGGTAAAATAGTTAATCGTTTTGAGCAAACCTTCTTCCAGTTGAACAGATGGTTGCCAATTATTAAGCAGCTTTTTAGCCAGCGAAATATCCGGTTGCCTTTGCGTTGGGTCATCCTGTGGTAAAGGTAAAAAAATTAATTTAGATTTTGAATCCGTTAGTTCAATCACTTTCTGCGCCAACTCAAGAATCGAAAATTCTTCGGGGTTTCCGATATTTACGGGGCCCAAAATGCTATCGTCTGTGTTCATCATTCTAATCAAGCCTTCAACCAAATCGTCTACATACTGAAAACTACGGGTTTGTGAACCATCTCCATATATGGTAATATCTTTGTTTTCAAGAGCTTGAATAATAAAGTTTGAAACCACCCGCCCGTCGTTTGGATGCATTCTTGGTCCGTAAGTATTGAAAATGCGCACAATCTTAATTCTTACTTTATTTTGCCAATAATAATTCATAAATAGTGATTCAGCCACACGCTTACCTTCGTCGTAGCAGGAGCGCACACCCAGCGGATTTACATGCCCCCAGTAGGATTCCGGTTGCGGATGCACTTCGGGGTCTCCATATACTTCGCTAGTGGATGCCTGCAAAATTTTGGCTTTGGTTCTTTTAGCCAGTCCGAGCATATTTATAGCGCCCATGACCGATGTTTTTATGGTTTTTATAGCATTATACTGATAATGAATGGGAGATGCAGGGCATGCAAGATTGTATATTTCGTCAACTTCGGCATAGTATGGCTGAATAACATCGTGTCGTACCAATTCGAAAAATGGGTGTTTAAACAGATGACTTACATTTTCTTTGCTACCGGTAAAGTAGTTATCCAGGCAAATTACTTCATTACCATCCATAAGCAGCCTCTCGGATAAATGAGATCCAATAAATCCTGCTCCGCCGGTGATTAAAATTCTTTTCATGCCCTATTTGATAAGTGATTTGTTTATTTCTGCTTCAATAAATATTCGGTAAAAATAATGTCTTTTTTATAAGTTTGTTCATTTACAGTAATATTTTGTTTAAGTGTTTCAAAAAATTGGTTTTCTATGGTAAGCACATAATCTCCGGGCATGAGCGCTAAAACAATTTTCGATGATTTTTTATTTAAAGCGTAAGTACCAACTAATTCGTTAGTTTTTTTCTCATAAAGATTAATAGCAAAATCAGTTGAAACAAGATTTACTGGTTTCTTATAGTTTTTGTCGCCAAAATATATATTGGCAATGTAGGTAAGAAATTGAGGATCGCGTTGTTTAAAAATAATCTTATATAAATCGTTGCTTCCAAGTCCGCTGAATGGCTTTACATAACTTGTGTAGGCATATCTGTTGTTTTCGGGCAAACTAATTGTTTTATTATCATAAACATCATTAACCGGAAATCCAAGGTTAACAGGAAAAGCCCATTGTCCGTTGCTTTCTTTTTCAGAAACAAACAAATCGTAACCGCCCATACTATTAAAACCAGTTGAGCTAAAATATAGTTTTTGCCCGTCGTTTGAGATAAATGGATAGTTTTCGTCCATCTCGGAATTAACTTTTTCTCCAAGATTAATAGGAATACCCCATTCACCATCGGGCAGTTTGATGCTGTAATACAAATCGAAGCCACCAAACCCCATTACTAGATTACTGGCAAAGTAAAGTGTATCTCCACTTGCCGAAAGTGTTGCTCCTTCTGCTTTTTGCACCGAGCTTATTAGTTTTCCTGCCATCATGGGTTCGGCATAATTGCTGTTTACTTTTTTGCTGCTGAATAAATCCAGAATAGGGCTATCATCTGCAAAATGGATAAAAATCTCGTTTTCAAATCTGTCAACGCCAGCAATAATGTCTTCGTAGTTCGACGAAATGGATTCCATTTTTTGTGGTTTCTTCCAGTAATTATTAATTGAATCGTATTCAGAATAAAAAATGTGATAGGCGTTTTTTTCGCGGCGCGAAGAGAAGAATATTCTATTTTCGTAGTTATTAATAAAAGGATTTATATCGGAGCGAGTACTATTGATACTGTCACCAAGATAAACAATTTCGGCTTCAACCGAATCGGCAAAGAGGGTTTCGGCCGATAAAATGGTTTGCAAAAAACTTCCGGCTCTTTTTTTTGTTTCAATATCTTTGGCTTGAATGCTATACTCGCTAAGATAAGAAATGGCTTTTTCGAAACTATAGTCGTAATAATATGCTTTTGCAAGGCTAAAAAGCAAATCGGGGTTGGGTTTTTCCGTTAGTATTTTGGCTCTTAGAAGGTAAATCATTGCTTTAGACTTATCAATATCTGTCAATAAATACAAATCTCCTATTTTAAAATTTAAGTCAAAAGATAAACTATCCTTTGGATAATACTTTAAGTAGTATTTTAAAGCATATTCGTATTTTTGGTAACTAAGGTATTTTTCTGCTTTGGCAAGGTCGTCGTCTTGTGCTTGCGTTAAATTAAATATCAACAGAAAAAGGGAAAACAGGATAATTTTTTTCATCATAATATTATGAACTATTCTATATTTATGCATAATCTTTAAGGCTCAAAATTAATATTCAAAAAGAATTCTCCAAAAACTGTGCTGAAAATTTGTTGATAGGCTTATTTTTTTTTGAAATAGGTAAATTTTCTATAGCGTAATATTTAATATGCTTAATTACTGATATTTATGTATTGGCTCGCTATCAAATTTATTTTGTAATAATATGGGTATATAAAATCCGGCGCAATTCAAATTGCGTTTAAATTGTCCTTTTTACAAAAATTGCACAAATTTTTGCAGAATATGAAGATGTTGTGCTTGTATATTTGTAGCTTTGTAAGCATTGAAAATATTGCGAAAAAAATTATTGGTATGCGTTGGCAAAAAACATTACTTTTGTACTATTCAGCACTTTCTATTCTATTATTATCTTGTAGTCCAACAGAATTTACAGATTTGGCATTAAATCAAAATAGCAGACTTTTACTGGGAGCAAATGAATGGACAAAAAATAATGTTGCTATTAAAATAAGATTAGAAAAAGATTTGCTGCCCATGTTTACTGATTTTGATATTCAGGCGCAAAAAATTAAAAAAGCCCGTGAACTTTCTGACGGCAGAATTTTATTGCTTAGCGAAGGAGTTCTTTATTTGTTTGATGGACATGATGAAGTAAATTTACTCGAAAATGAATTAATCAACGATTTTGAGCTTGATAGTATTTCGCAAATAATTTATGTTTCTACAAACCAATACATAGCCACCTTAAGTAAATCGGAGAAAGGTTTATACGATGTAAATATTATTTCTCTGGATAGCAGTATTGCCCAAAAATTTCAACGAATTGAGCAAACATCCAGACATATATACTTTTTGAACGAGAAAAGCATTCTTGAGCTAAACAGAAGCACAAAAAAAGCAGAGAATTTTTTTCTGTTTCCCATTGGTTATAGTAATATCGAATCTTTTGTTTTAAAAGATTCCTTATATGTAAATATTTTTCCCAAGGGAATTTTTAAGTTCGAAGGTTCAAAATTTCCGGAATCTTATATCGAATGGGGAAAATATAATAAGTATGAACAAAAAATTATAAAAAATGCCTACGCTTATACAGGCGAAACAGAACCACAGGACTTAAAATACCTTGGATTATTTACCCCAAATTTAGCCTTATTTTATTCCAATAAAGGATTTGTGGTTTTTGATGGCCATTTATTTGCCATATTTGATTGGTCCAACGAATATGATTTTAAAAGCCTCATACCTCAGAATGGAATTAGTTTCAATGATTCGGTATTTGCCTTAGCCACCTTAAATCGCGGTACAATGCTGATGCATAAAACCAAGGGCAAAGTATACATGAGTTTACAAACGGAGAAAGAAGGACTTGTTAGTTTTTCTAAGGTGCTTACTTTAGATAAGAATTATGGACTTTGGATATCACAGAACAATATATTGCAGCGGTGGCATTTCGATTTGCCCTTAAGACTAATGCATGCCGAAATTAAAACAGGCGAAATTGTAAGTTTATTTCAAGACAGTAATATACTTTATATTGGTACAAATCAAGGTGCATATTCGCTTAATCTTGATACTTCTAATTATTTGCATTATTACGATGAAATTGATTTCAACGTGTTTCAGTTTATCAAATATCAGAATAAAATATTGGCTGCCGGAAATAATGCTGTTTATGAATTATCCGGAAAAAGTGCAAAACCCTTGCTAAATTTGCAGGTAATACGAAAACTTGCGGTTTCCGAAAAGCTTAAATCTTTGTTTATAGCAACCAATCAAGGATTGTATTATTTGAATGACAGTATTAAAGTGCCTAAAAAACTTGGCGTTAATCTCCAAATGGATATTTTTTCAATGGCAGTGCATCACGATTCGGTACTTTGGCTTGGTTTGGCAGATAAAGTTCTCTACTCTCAATTGCCCCAAAATGGCGTTTTAGAACGTTTTTATAGCATCGAAATGCCACTTCAGTTAAAATCTGCCGTAACTATTTATAGTGGAGCCGATTACTTTCTTCTCAAGCATGCAAATGTTATTTATCACCTGAAAAACAACGACTTATTGGCCGACAGTAATTCATTGGCATCCAAAAATTATCGCATTTATGAAGGAAATGATTTGCTTAAAGTTTCTGAATATCAATGGACTTTAAAGAATTACGAATTTTCTCAAGCTGAGTTTCTTAATCAGTTGAATTTGATTTCTTCGCTCAAATATTTTTGGCTATCCGATAGCGTGCTTATTCTGGCAGCTCAAAACAAATTGTATAAAGCTAATTTGATCGACTCTATACAAAATAATTTTTCAAAAGTAATTGTATCTAAAATCGAAAATAACGATAATATGGCGCTTAATAAAATAAATACAAGCGTAAAGGCCTATTCCGAAGGAATACGATTGTATTTAAGCCATCCGTTTTATTTTCAGGAATCTGCAGCACAGTACCAATATTTTATCGATGGGGTTTCATCCCATTGGTCGGTTTGGAATCGCAGTGCTATTGTTGAGATACCATTTTTGCCCACCGGTACTTTTAAAATTTATTTTAGAGCCAAAGACATTTTGGGCAGAAAAAGCGTTATGTTTTATCACCAGATTAATGCTTATGCACCATTTTATGCTCAAAAATGGTTCTTTGTTATTATTTTTAGCGTATTGGCTTCAATTGTGGCACTTTTGGTATATTGGATTATGCGCATGCGAAGTGAGCAAATTATGGAAGAAAACCGTGTTTTGGAAAAGCGAATTGCTGAGAGAACTTTTGAATTGCGAAAAAAGCAAGACGAAATAACCGATAGCATACGGTATGCATCGCGTATTCAAAAGGCAGTATTGCCCCAATTATCAGCCTTCACTGATTTTGGTATTGAGTATTTTATTATCAATAAACCCAAAAATGTGGTTAGTGGCGATTTTTATTGGATTGAGGCAAGAGATTCTCAATTATACTTTGCTGTAGCCGATAGCACAGGGCATGGGGTACCAGGAGCATTTATGTCGATATTGGGTATTTCTTTGCTAAATCATTTAAGAGTAATAGAAAGACAACTTCCTGTAAACGAAGTTCTTAATGAATTACGAGGGGAGCTTATCGCGGCACTTAATCAAATTGATCAGGATTATCAGGTGCACGATGGAATTGATATGGCGTTGATATGTTTGGATACCAGCCAAAGAAAGCTATATTTTTCGGGAGCCTACAGACCGTTGTATTTGCTCCATGAATCAGAATTGATAGAAATTAAGGCGCAGCGCATGCCAATAGGCTGGTATGTAAAGCAGAAAAAGTTTGAGATGCAAGAGATTGATTACAAAAATGGAGATATCGTATATTTGTTTACCGATGGTTTTATCGATCAAACCGGCATGGAAAGCGAACAGAAATTTTCTTCGGGACGTTTTAAAGACATACTTATACGTATTGCCGATAAGCCATTGCATATACAAAAAAATATTTTAGAAGAAGAATTTAGAAATTGGAAGAAAAAAGCGGTACAAGTAGATGATATTCTTTTGGCTGCTTTAAAACTTTAAAATTGGTATTATAAAAAGTCATCTGTTGAATGTAAATTCAGATTTTTTTTTTCAACAGATGACTTTCAAAAAAGCTTTAAATTATTATAAACCAACAAAACGATGCAATTACTTTATTTTAAATTCTCGAAGAAATAGTTCGAAATCATATCCAAAAGATGAACTCTATCCATTCCACGCACATTATGCTCGTGGTCGCCATAGAAGAATAATTTTGGATATTTCATGGTTTTTACACATTCGTTCTGAAACTCAAGCGAATGCTGTGGAACCACCACCGGGTCTACCAAACCATGAATTAGAAATAAATCGCCCTTGAGCGAATCAGTTTTATTTAAACAGCTCGTTAGTTCATAACCTTCCGGATTCTCTTCGGGGGTATCCATATACCTTTCGCCATACATAATTTCGTAATATTTCCAATCCATAACAGGGCCTCCGGCAACACCAACTTTAAAAGTACCGGCATAATTAAGCATTAAACTTGTGGTCATAAATCCACCAAAACTCCAACCGTGTATACCGATTTTTTCCATATCAACAAAACCCGTATTTTTTAAGAAATCAATACCTTTCATTTGGTCAAGCATTTCATTCTGACCAACTTTTCGGTGAATAACACTTTCGAAAGCGAAACCACGATTTGCAGAACCACGATTATCCACAGTAAAAACCACATAACCATTCTGGGCCATATAAAAATCCCATAGTCTGGCACCACCCAGCCAATTATTAGTAACTAACTGGGCATGTGGTCCTCCATAAACATAAACGATTGCCGGATATTTTTTTGTTGCATCGAAGTTAATTGGTTTTATTAATCTATAATGTAAATCGGTTTTACCATCAGCGGCTTTAATAGTTCCCAATTCCATTTTAGGCATATTATAATCTATCAGTGGATTAGCTGCTAAAAGTACATCTTTGAGTTTTTTAGCGTTATTATCAGCTATTATAATACTATTAGGCTCATTGATATTAGAATACACATCAATAAATTTATTTTTTGTTTCGTTTAGCACCACCTGATGAACACCAATATTCGGTGTTAAGTGCGTAATTTTGTTGTTGCCAATGTTTACGGAGTATAAATGATTTTCTAAAGGCGATTCTTTTGTGGCATAAAAATAAACATTTTGTCCTTTTGGGTCAAAACCCAAAAATTCTGTAACCATCCAGTTTCCCGAAGTAAGCTGAGCTAATTGTTTTCCGCTTGTATCGTAGAGGTACAGATGGTTAAAGCCATCTTTTTCGCTTAGCCATACAAATTGCTCTTTTGCCACAGGATTAAAAAACATAGGATTTTCGGGTTCAACATAAATCGGATTTTTTTCTTCAAAAAGTAGTTTAACTTCTTGGCCGTTAATAGCATTATATGCCCTCAAAGATAAATGATTTTGCTCACGGTTTAAAAGGCCAATGTAAATAACAGCTTGTGCAGGATGCCATGTAATAGCCGTAAGATATTGTTCTTTAGGGCTACCTGTTTGCATAAAAACAGTGTTTTTTGTACTTAGCTCATACACACCGAGAGTAACTTCTTCACTTTTGGCACCAGCCATCGGATATTTTATCATTTGCACATCTGCCGGGGTATGATGCAATTTAATAATGGGATATTCGGTAACCATTGTTTCATCTTTTCTGTAAAATGCAACAAATTTTTCATCCGGCGACCAGAAAATACCTTTGTTTATTCCAAATTCCTGACGATGCACATAAGCATCACCATTCACAATGCCTTTATTCTGGTCGGCAGTAATCTGCACAATTTCGTTACCCTTGCTCACAAAAAGGTTATTCTCAATGGTAAATGCCACAGCATTATTCAACGGACCAATAGTAACGTTAGCTGCATTTTCGTCGAGTCGAAAGTTTTTTTCCAGTTTTTTTTGCGTAATATTGTAGAAAATAATGAAATTCTCAGATTGAAATCGAATTACATCCTTGTTTACCCAAGTGTAATCATAATAAGGAAAAAAACTAATTTCGGGAATACCTGCAATTTTTAATGCCGAATTTATTTCAGAAGCATTAATTAAAGTAGTTTCCTGGTTTTTAGCAAAATGGTTTTGCGACAGTGCAGTTCCATCGGAATAGGTGTAAAAATCGGTTTCGGTGCGCCATTGTAGACCATACAAATTTTCGGGAGCCAAGTGGCGAAATTGTCCAATTGTGGCATCTTTTATGCTAAATAATTTTTGTTGTGCAAAAATTGGCGAAAAAGCGAAAAAAATGCAAAGCACGCTAATCAATAATTTTTTTTTCATAACTTTGGTACTTAATTAATTAAATTTTAATTCGTAAATATTTAGTAGATACTAAATAACAATAATATGAGAGTGCAAACTAAAAAAAAAATACGAAAACCTAATAATCATTTACGAATATTGAAAAATATCTTTATTTTAGAGTTCAAATTCTAACCCTTTAGAAAATATAACTGATGACAAAAAATGCAATCGCAGTTTTTCTGCTAATGGCGCTGATAATCATAGGCTATAGCTGCAAAAATGATAATAAAAATGCAGATAATAAGCAAGTTACCGACCTCGACGAAGAGTTTAAAACCAGCGGAGGTTTGATAAAGTTGAATGATCGATTATTCTCCATTCCGGCACCCATGCAAATAAGTAAAATGGTAAAAGAAGCGGGAATAGCTTACAATAGAAATTACCTAAATCCTACCGAATCGTTAAGTAAGTATAGCTCAACATTTAAGCAAGCATTAAATTTGGGTGTTTACGGAGCCGATTTAGGATATTTGAATACTTACGATCAATTACCCGATGCAGCCATGTATTTTGGCGTTGTAAAAGTGCTATCCAAAGAATTGGGCATACTTGCATCTATCAACCAGGATATGATAAGCCGGTTTGAAGCTAACAAAGAAAATAGAGATTCGGTAATGAGCATAGTATCAAGTATGTATAGAGATGCCGATTCATATTTAATGAATAATGAGCGCAATGAAATAGGCATCATTATTTTAGCAGGCGGATGGATAGAAAGTTTACATTTTCTCACAAAAATAGCCTCCGAAAGCAAATCCGATTTAATAATCAACCGTATTGCCGAGCAAAAATATCCGCTCGACAATCTGATAGAACTAATGCGCCCTTATTACGGCAAACAATCTGATGAATTTGACGAGCTTTTGGCCGCTTTGGTAGATTTAGCTACAATTTTCGATGGAATTACCGTAAGTTACACCTACGAAGAACCGGTAACTTATGCGGAAAAGAAACTTACAGTAATAAACAGCACAACCAAAGCCATTATTCAGGATGTTCATTTAGATATGATTACCAAACAATTGCAACTAATTAGAGATCTAACAATTAAATAATAAAAGCACTAGTAAAACTATAGCATAATGATAAAGAAGTACATAAAAAATGGTTTTTTTCTACTAATTCTAATTTTTGTGGCCAATCAAACCATTGCTCAGGAAGATGTAACGCTAAGTTTGTGCGATAAGCATCTTAGCATGCCATTTGTTTCGGATGGTCAGCAATATCGTGCCTTACTAAACGAAGAGGAAGTAGCTGAATTCAGAGTAACTTTTTACGGCGGTTCCACATATCGTATTGTTAGTTGCAGTGGTAAAAAAGACGGACAACTTATTTTTACCCTTTACGATAAAGAAAGAAATGTGTTATTCTCAAATCGTGATTATAATAACTCACCATACTGGGATTTTCAGTTTAAAAGCACAGTTGATTGTATAATAGAAGCACAATTAGCGCCCACGGCACCTGGTTCGGGGTTTGCTATTTTGCAAATTGGATTTGAAAAATAGCCCATATTTTAAATGAGCGAAAGGATACTAAAGGCCTTAATGCAATTATTTGCCATTGTTGCAGATCCGAACTCTAATGCAGAGGAAAGACGCGATGTGGTACGCTCATTTTTGATGCAACAACTCAACTCTGAGTTGATTGAAGAATATTTGCGCTTATTCGACGATTTTTTTAACGAATACCAGCGAAAAAGAGAACGTTCCACCCGACAAAAACAGCAAATTTCGGCTAGTTCGGTAAAGGTTATCATGATAGCCACAGTTATTAATGAAGAACTTAGCCAAAAAGAAAAAATAATTGTACTTATTCGCTTACTCGAGTTTATTAAGAATGATGAAAAAATTTCGGAACAGGAGAGCGAATTTGTAACTACCATTTCCGATACCTTTAATATTCCGCGCTGGCAATACGACGAAATTAAATCATTTGTTGTTAATTCTTTTGCACAGTTGAGCGATTCAGAAAATATTCTGGTGGCCGATTCGAACACCCTTTTCCCTCAGGCTAAAATTCGTAAACTACAAATAGATAATCTAAAGGGCCAAATTCGTGTGTTGAGAATAAGTTTGGCCAATCTCTATATTATGAGATTTATTAGTGAAAACGAAATTTACTTGAACAGCCAATTGCTGCAACCCGGCAAAGTATATATTATTTCCACCGGAAACTCTATCAGAAGTTCACACATCAAACCAATCTATTATAGCGATATTGTAAGCAGTTTTGCACTAGATATTACCAAGCCAAAAGTAGTTTTGGAAGCGATTAATGTGCACTATAAGTTTAAAGGTGGAAAAGTTGGGCTTTATAATGTAAATTTTCTCGAAAAATCGGGAAATCTGATTGGCATTATGGGTGCTAGCGGCACAGGTAAATCAACCTTGCTAAACGTATTAAACGGAATGGAGGCCCCCACCAAAGGTGAAGTAGTTATTAATGGAATAAACATACACAAAGAAGCAGATAAAATAGAAGGCATAATAGGCTATGTTTCTCAAGACGATTTATTGATGGAAGACCTTACTGTATTTGAGAACCTCTACTTTAATGCGAAATTATGTTTTAGCGAACTTACTAATTTTCAGATAATACGTATAGTACTTAAAACACTAAAAAGTTTGGGCCTTTACGAAGCCAGAAAACTGAAAGTGGGCAGTCCATTGGATAAGAAAATAAGTGGTGGACAAAGAAAACGCTTAAATATAGCCTTAGAGCTAATACGCGAACCAGCTGTTTTATTTTTAGACGAGCCCACATCAGGGCTTTCGTCGCGCGATTCGCAAAACATTCTGGATTTGCTCAAAGAACTGGCGCTTAAGGGAAAAATGGTTTTTGTAGTGATACATCAACCTTCGTCCGAAATTTTTAAAATGTTCGACCGACTTCTGATACTCGATCAGGGCGGTTATTTGATATATAACGGAGATCCGGTAGATTCAATAGTATACTTTAAATCGCGCATACATCAGGCCAATTGGAACGAGAGCGAGTGTACAAGTTGCGGTAATGTAAATGTTGAACAAATTTTTAATATCGTTGAATCTAATGTAATCGACGAATACGGAAGTTTTACGCAAACCCGTAAAATTTCGCCATCGGAATGGTATACTTTTTTTCGGGAATATAAGAGTAAGGAGCGTAAACGCTCTGTTTTAGTGCGCGATTTGCCCGAACTTTCGTTTAAAATTCCGAATTGGTTTAAACAGCTTAAAGTATTCATACAGAGAGATGTACTTTCGAAACTCGCCAACAGACAATACATGATAATTAATTTGGCAGAGGCACCTCTCTTGGCATTTCTTTTGGCATATATTATTAAGTACTATAGTGTTGATGTAGCCAATGTATACGGCTATACCATGGGCGATAACATGAATTTACCGGTTTATCTTTTTATGTCGGTAATTGTAGGTCTGTTTATTGGGCTTACGGTAAGTGCACAAGAGATAATAAAAGATCAACGCATTTTGCGGCGCGAACGATTTCTAAATCTCAGCCGGTCTAGCTATCTGAGCTCCAAAATTTTTATACTTTTTGTCATATCGGCTTATCAATCACTTGTTTTTGTGTTGGTTGGAAACTCTATTATGGAAATTAACGATATGTATGCGGAGTATTGGTTAATGCTATTTTCCACTTGGGCCTTCGCAAATTTGCTTGGTTTAAATATTTCAGATAGTTTTACAACATCGGTAACCATTCATATTTTAATACCGTTTTTGCTCATTCCTCAGCTTATTCTAAGTGGTATAATTGTTAAGTACGATAATCTAAATCCACGGATAAGCGGGCCTAGTACCATTCCATGGTACGGAGAGCTTATTACAGCTCGTTGGGCCTACGAAGGTCTTGCTGTTTACCAGTTTACACACAACAAATACGAAAAGCTTTTTTACGATTTTAATAAGCAAATGAGCCAAGCTGAGTACAAGAAAAATTATTGGCTTAAAACTCTGGAAAATAAGCTTTTAGATATTAAGCGAAATTATCCATTGGTACAAGACAAAAGGTTGGTAGAAAAAGATTTAGAAGTATTGCGCAATGAAATAGCCAATGAACTTAAAGAGAATTATAGTAAAAAAATTAGGCCAGAAGATATTTATTACGATAATTATACGCCACTATTAGAGGCTCAAATAAAGAGTTATTTTGAATTGCTCAAAAAGCATTACATCAATTTAAATAATGATGCTCGTAGGAAAAAGGATAATATTGTAAATGCCAGGGAGGCTACACCGGAAAGCAGAGAAGAATTTGTGCTGCTTAAGAAACAAAATTTCAATAGTCGTTTGGCCGATTTCCTTACCAATAGCGACGATATTCGTAATGTAATAGAATATAATGGTCATTTATATCAAAAAAGCGACCCAATATACCAAGATCCAACCCGAAAATTTATAAAGGCACATTTTTATACTCCCGAGAAAAGAATATTTACCTTGCGTGTACATACTTTCTGGATGAACATCATTGTAATTTGGATTTCAATCCTTACTCTTTATGTTGCACTGTATTACGGATGGTTAAAAAGGATGATAAATATGGGTGGTTATCTGATTGCAAGAATAAAAGAAAAGTTTAACCTGAATTAAATCAGATTAAACTAATAAAGAAAATAATTTATTTATTGAAAGAATTTAATCGTTAATTTCAATCATTTTGAACGGAATGTGCAAAATCGACTGATAATCTTCGCCGGCTTCGAGCATGTCTTCATCATCTTCTTCGTAATACCAGTTTATTGTAACCTGACTTTTTTCAGATTTGCTGATACTCTCTAGTTTTTTAAAAACATCAAGAATACACTTAGAAGAACTGGTATTAAAGTACTCTAATTGAATATTTACTTCAGTTTTATCAGATGGACTCTTTCCATATTCTTCCAACCAATCAACCATCGGCTTATAAAACTCAATTGAGTTTTCCGGAATTGAGCGACCCTTAATTTCTAACTTGCCGGATTCGGCATTAAAAGTAATAGTCGGGGTTTTGGGTGTTCCTTCAATTAATATTGGCTCCATTATTATTTATTTTAAAAAGCTTTACTTATAAATTTTACATATTTAATCTGCAATCAAAACACTTAGACTAAAAAAAGAGTATTCCTGATTGTAATTAATAAATTCGTATTCAAGTTTATTACCTGATTTACGCGCAATGTCTATCATTCCTAAACCACCACCACCTTTGGGCGAAAATTCCTCGTTATTAAGAATCATTTTATAGAGTGATTTTAGTTCTTCTTTGTTTAAGTAATTTATTTGGTCTAATCGGTCTTTAATCATTTTTACCCTGCTTCTTCTTACAAAGTTTCCGGTATTTATTTTATAACCTTCACCATATCTTGAGACTACAAATATAGCAAAATTTTTATCCAAATTTATATCCGAGGGTGCTTCATCAATATGATGATAAAGATTTTGCAAGGATTCTACTAAAACATTATAAACCTTCTTTTTTACCTTACTATCTTCATTGGTTTGTTCTAGCCTGTCTTCCAGCGAAGAGAGAACGTTTGTAATGAGCTCAGCAGTTATTTCTCCCTGATAAGTCATTATTACATTTCCTTTTGTAGCCTTAGTAAACCAAGTGTTTAAATCAAACATGATTGCTCTCTTCTTATTAAACAAATTTATACTAAAATTTTCAAAAATCAAACCATATTTACTAAAACCTTAATATAAATCGTAATTATTAAAACTACATTCAATAGATGCGTTTAATAAATTTATTTTACGAACCGGTTTAAGCGCAAAACTTTTAAATGATTTTGATTTTGGAGCTAATACCCAAGCATTAAATTGTTTAAAATTATTTTTCAGCACATCGCTCACTGTTTTGTAAAATTCTTCTGCCTCATTTATTTCCACCCTTATATCGTAAGGTAAATTCATTACAATTAATCCGGGTTCCGATGGTGTTTCAATTTTTTCAAATTTTTGCTTGCTAAGTGTAATAAAATCGCTTAAACCTGCGGCATAAATATTTGTTGAAGCTTCTGAAATGGCTACAGGCGATTGGTCTGATGCCCATATAGATTTTAAGGGTTTATGTCTTTTACTATTGGCTTTTTGTACTATTTCCTGCCACAATTTTTTGTCGAAATTTGGCCAATGGAAAAACCCAAAATCCTTGCGGAAAGCCCCTGGTGGTGTTTCGGTGGCAATAAGGCCGGCCTCGATGGCTAGTGTTCCTGAGCCACTCATAAAGTCGTAAAATGCTTGTTTGCCGGTATAGCCTGCCATTATGAGCATGGCGGCAGCAAGTGTTTCGTTTAGCGGGGCTATACCTTGTTTGTGTCTGTAATTTCTTTTATTTAAGGTTTCGCCCGAAGAATTTAGCGATAAGGTAACACTTTTATTTTTTATATGCACATTAAATTCAAAATCAGGTTTCTCCGTATTTACGTCGGGTCTTTTTCCGGTATTTTTCCTAATTCTATCCACAATAGCATCTTTCACTTTTAGGGCTGCATATTGCGAATGATTAAAATATACGCTATAGCTTGTGGCATGTACTGAAATGGTGTTGCTGGGCAGAATTAAATCCTCCCATGCGTATTCTAATATCTTATTATAGAGTGTGTTTACATTGTCTGCTTCGAACTCCAGTATAGGAATAATGATACTTAGCGCTGTTCTTAACTCCAGATTTGCTTTATAGAGCAATGCCAAATCTGCTTCGAAACTTACGGCCCTTTTTAATATTTCGGTTTCTACCCCCAATGTTGTTTTCATCTCCGAGGAGAGCGTATTTTCTAAACCCTGAAGGGTTTTTACAATACATTTAAATTTCGATGCAAGCACTTTAGTCTAATTTTATAAATTTTCGTCTATATTGTTTTTCTTTGCTTCTGATGTTTATGATATAGATACCAGTTTTCAGATTGCTAATATCGATATTTTGCTCGTTATTTACAAAATTAGCTTGATGTATTTGTGTTATCTTGCCACTTTGATTTATTATCTCGATACTTTCAACCATTATATTTTTATCTAATATATTTAAATACAATAATTTGTTTGTTGGGTTTGGGTATAAATTGAATTCATTGTAATACTGTTCCTTGTGCTGAAAGATGTTGTTTGACGTTATTGGAATATTGGTTTTTGTGGTGTTATTTTGGCAAAATGGGTTTGACACCGTTAGCGACACTTCATAAGTACCATTGCTTGTATATTGATGGTTTGGATTTTTTTCAATAGAAAACATACCGTCGCCAAAACTCCATGAATAGCTATTTAGCATAAGCTCCGGAAAACTTTTGTTTTGAAAGTTTACTACGTTGGCATCGGTGGTATAACTAAAATCGGCGTAAAGACTTTCTTTTAGCGAGATAATTAATGAATCGGAACTTGGACCGTTGCCACAGCTATTCACTGCTCTTACGGCAAGACGCACTGTGCCCATATAATCATCTGTCCAGTTTACTGTGGTAAAATAATTATCGCTAAGCACAAGGCCCGCATTGGCTGGTACCATTATCCATTGATAATAATTAGCATTTTGTACCTCAGCACTTTCGTAATCGGTATTTATTGCATTTATACACATTTCGCTTACGCCGGCAGGCTGGGGCATTTTTTCTGGTTTGCGTATGTATAATACTTTTAGAGAATCGCTTAAAGGGCTTATGCCACAAATATTTGATGCAGAAACGTAAATGGATGAAAATCCTTGGTTTGCACTATTCCAATAGGCGTTTCCGCTTTTGCTTATGCCTTCCATTGTGGCTGCTGTATCGGGAGATATATACCATTGATAGCGGGTTGCTTCATCACTTTCTCCAACGGTATAAACCGAATAGTCTTTACCTTCGCAAATTACAGTATCGCCTATAATTTTTCCGGGTTTGGGTGGAATTATGTTTAGGTAGGCTTTCAAGGGTGATGATTTTTCGCTTATTCCGCATATATTTCCTGCTTGCACGAAAACTTCAAATTCTTTTCGAAAATCTTTTTTCCATTTGATTTTTAGGCTATCGTTATGATTTGTCAATATTCCTGCATCCAAGGGTTCGAGTGTCCAATTGTAATATGTTGCATTATAAGAACCTCCGGTAAAAAATGAATGCACAGAATCATTCAGGCAATAGTAGTCTTCTCCCGAAGGTATGGGGGGCGCGAATGGAATGTCAATCATTCTTAATACTTTAATTGGCGAACTGTTGCTCGAGCCACAGGTATTGGACGCAGTTACATTTATGGTGATATCACCGTCATAGTCGGTATAAATGTGCAAAATGGCAGTGGTATCGCTGGCGCTAATATAAGATGAATTTACAGGACTGATGCTCCATTGGTAAGTTTCGGCATTTTCCTGGCTATTAATGTAAAAATTGGCTGTTGTTGCTCCAATGCATAACAGCGAATCGCCAATGGGCATAATAGGGGTATTTGGCAAACCTATTATGCTGATAAACAGGGTGTCGGATGAATTGCTTGAACCAAAACTATTCGTTGCTGTAACGCTAAGTTTGGCTATTCCGCTGTATTCTTCGGAGAAATCGATGTAAACTGAAGTATCTTGTGCGCGTAAACTCCCCGCTTCTGATGGAATAAGGCTCCAGATATAAGATGTAGCATTCAAAACGCTTCTTGTTGTATAGCGCGTATCTGCATTAATGTTGCATAAACTCGATTTACCGATTGGTTGACTTGGTTTTGCCGGAACCTGCGCTTTTATTTGTATTGTCCAAACTACCAATAATATACTCATAAAAAATTTTGTCATCTGTTTGTCATTTTTTTTGATAAGCTAAATATATACTTTGCGATACTATTCTGAACTAACTATGATTTATTTTTTTTCAATTGGCTGATTTTGTGTTTTTTCTATTTTTGCGGCTAGATACCTAATGTTGGTTTAATATATATTTATTTATTACTGCGTAAGATACCGAAATATTTTGAAGAATGCTTTCAAATAAGCAAAAATGATTGATATGCACTTGCCCGAAAACTTCATTTTTATGATAATCCAAAGTTTTCTTTAAAGATAATGAATCTGGAGGTGAATAAAAGCGTGCTATGGTTAAATGTGCCTTAAAATCTGGCGGAAATGGAATATTTCCGGATATGGCCAAAACCTTATGAATATTTGTTGCTAATTCAGCTAAAGTTTCGCTAGCACTAATTCCAAGCCAAAGAACTTTGGCATTTCTGATATTTGGAAAAATGCCCAAGCCACTAATTATTAGGTCGAATTCGGCAATATGCAAATGGCTTGTTTGAAGTAGCTCAGCAATTTTATTTACTTCATTTATGGGAGTTTCTCCAATAAATGAAATCGTTAGATGATAATTTGCTTGAGCTACCCACTTTGCTTTAAAATGTGCTGTTTCTAGCTTGATTCGTTCAATATGCTCAAGCGTATTTTCATCAAGAATTAAAGGTATGCCAACAAATATTCTTTTAACTATTTGATCCATAGGTGTTATAAAATTTTCCCTGAAAAAGTCCTTGTCTAATCATTTCATTCTCAATTAAATGAACTATTTGATAGTTTTTCAATCTACCCCATTTGGGGGCAATGAGCAAATTTCCTGGCGATTCTGATGTAAACCTTTCAATTACAATATCTTCTCTTAGAAATGAAACAAATCTGGCCACAAATTCCACATATTCTTCCATTCCGAATAATTGATATTCAGATTTGTTTAGCAGATAATCTTGCGCCATTTTAGTGCCCCTAATAATTTGTAATTGATGAATTTTTAAAAAATAAATAGGCAGTTGTGCAATTTTTTTAGCATGTTCGAGCATTTCGGCTCTCGATTCGCCGGGGAGACCGAGAATAATATGCCCGCCCGTTTTTATTCCGTATTTCTTTGCTAATTCAAAGGCTTCAATAGTTTCGGCAAAAGTTTGCGCTCTGTTTATTCGTTCTAAGGTTTTATCGGAAGTAGATTCAATACCAAACTCAAGTACCAGATGGTTTTTTTGGCTAAGTTCGGCTAAGTATTCCATAATTTCAAGGCTCACACAATCGGGGCGAGTGCCAATAATTAATCCGCTTATTTTGGGGTGGGCAAGTGCTTCTCCGTATTTTTCCCGAAGAATATTCAAAGGTGCATAGGTATTTGAATATGCTTGAAAATAAGCTAGGTATTGCTGATTCGGATATTTTTGTTCGAAAAATGCGATACCTTCATTTAGTTGTTGAGTTATGCTTTTACTCGAGTTGCAATAAAAGGGATTAAACGAATTATTGTTGCAATAGGTGCAACCTCCGCGTGCTTTAAATCCATCTCTGTTAGGGCATGTAAATCCTGCATCGAGCGATATTTTCTGATATCTTTCAGCAAAATTGTTTTTAATATAATTGGTATAAGAATTATAAATGACTTTTTGCATACAAAAATTTTATGCAAAATTAGTTTAAATATCTTGTCTGAGAATAGCTGATGCTAATTTTTAGTGAATATAAAATTTATCCTTCATCAAATACTTATATTGGCATTGCTGTTAATGTAATATACTGAAAGCCAATGATTTACTTCATTGATTTTACTATTTGTCTTACTCTGGCCAATATTTCTTTTTTTTCGCTGTTTTTGAGAAAGGGAATAGACCAAAAATACTCATGGCTTATTACTTCCATTCCACAAAATTCGAAAATACCGTAATCAACAATATGGTTAAAATTTTCGATGAGATACATGGTATCGTAAAAATCTTTATGCAGGCCGGCTGTGGAAAAAAGATACACTTTTTTGTTTTCCAATTTTCCGTTTACCAACTGACCTTCGAAATCGAAAGCAAAACCCTTGGTAAGGGTTCTGTCGAAATAGCCTTTTATAATTGCCGGCATGCTCATGTACCAAATGGGATAAACCACCGAAATAATATCGGCTTTTGCAATAAATTCTTGTTCTACAATAATTTCTGGAGCTATATCTTTGTTTCTGATTCGTTTCAGATCATCATAACCCAATACCGGATTGAAATTTATTTCGAGTAAGTCTCTTAAAACTACCTGATGACCAATATTTTGAGCCTCAGTAATTAGTTCTTCCAGAATTTTTTTTACAAAACTCTCTTTATCTGGATGTGCATAAATAATCAGATGATTCATAGCGCAAGCATTTTAATATTAATTATTTTGGTTCGGCATTATTATCGTCGAACATGCTATCAATTATATCCATTTGAAGTTCGTAAAAACCTCTGGCCAAATCTATTAATGCATCTGCATCATCTTTGATTGCGGGTTGCTTGTCGAGCCAATGTATTTGCTGTTGCATATCAAACCCTTCGGTATCGCATTCTACAATAAAACGCGGACGATGTGTGTGCACCACGTATGTTTTGTCTGGTTCTTCGATGGTATCGGCTAATAGAAATTTTGGAAGCATACTAAATATTTTAATTTTTACTAAATATATATTTTTTTATTGGTTTGTGAAAAATTAGCGTGTAATTTTACGAATAAATTATGTTATTTAGATTTGATATAAAATAGCAATTTTTTTTAAAGGTATAAATGATAAAACCATGAATAGAAAAGTACTTTTGATAGTAATTAGTGTGATATTTCTTTTTCAGTCTAGAATTTTATTTGCGCAGGAAAAACCTGTTGTCTTTAAAATGGAGATGAAGGATATGGTTGGACCTGCCATGTGGCGAAATACGCAATTAGCAATTGAAAAAGCAAGGCAGTTAAATGCCATTTTGTTTGTAGTAGATATGAATACTTATGGGGGTTTGGTAGAATCGGCCGATTCAATAAGAACAGCCTTATTGAACTTAGAAATACCGAGCGTTTGCTTTATCAATAATAATGCAGCCTCGGCTGGTGCGCTTATAGCCATTGCTTGCGATAGCATTTATATGCGTCCGGGGGCAAGCTTTGGAGCTGCTACAGTAGTAAACGAAACCGGCCAGGCTATGCCCGACAAATATCAAAGTTATATGCGCTCTACGATGCGGGCCACAGCCGAAGCGCATGGCAAAAGTGCTCACCTAAAAGATGGCGACACCATTTGGGTATGGCACCGCGACCCCAAAATTGCAGAGGCCATGGTAGATTCGCGTATTGTTGTAGAGGGTCTTATAGATTCTACAAAAGTGCTCAGTTTTACACCGGGCGAAGCTATCGACAATAATTATTGCGAAGGAACAGTAGAGTCTTTGGATGAATTGCTCCTAATTTATGGTTTTCAGGATTATGACTTGCAAGATTATGAGCTTTCAAAATTAGATAAGCTTATTGCATGGCTAATGAATCCTTATTTGCAGAGTGTTTTAATTATGATAATGATTGGTGGTATATATTTCGAGCTACAAACTCCTGGAATTGGATTTCCTATTGCAGCATCTTTGGTATCTGCTTTACTGTATTTTGCCCCCTTGTATCTCGAAGGATTAGCATCTCATTGGGAAATATTAATTTTTATTATCGGATTAATTTTGCTTGCGATTGAAGTTTTTGCTATTCCGGGCTTTGGTGTTACTGGTATTTCCGGAATTGTACTGCTTTTTACCGGTATGGCAATGGCCATGGTACAAAACGCCGATTTTGAGTTTTCGGTTGCCTATTTTACGCCTGTTTTTAGAGCCTTTACAATTGTTGTAGGTTCCGGATTGCTAGCCTTTTTGGTAATGCTTTTTACTGCCGACCGCTTGTTTAATAGCCCTCTGCTAAAATTTATGACTTTGCAAACCAAAGAGGATAAAGAATTGGGATATATGAGCTTTGATAGCGCTTTGGGTGATTTGATAGGCGAAAAAGCTGTCGCAGTTACAGTGTTAAGACCGTCGGGAAGAATCAGCATAAAAAATAAATTATATGATGCTGTTTCAGATTTTGGATTTATCGAAAAAGGCACAGCCGTTAAAGTAGTCCGTTTCGAACATGGTCAACTCTATGTAGTTGTGGACGAAAAAGTTTAGTCAGATAAATTTTATTAAAAAAATTAGGTTTTTCATGCAGCAATATAAAAACTATATCGTCTCTATAATAAAAAGATAAAAGTGAAAGAAGTGTTATTGCATAATCAATTGATTGAAAAATGCAGAAAGGGCGATAAAAATGCACAATTTCGTATTTACGAATTGTATTATAAAGCCATTTACAATACTTGTTTCCGTTTTGTAAGAAATCATCAGTTATCTGAGGAAATCATGCAGGATACATTTCTTTCTGCTTTCGATAAAATTGATCAATTTATGGGCATTGTAGCTTTCGGAGCCTGGTTAAAAAAAATTGCCGTAAATAAAAGTCTGGATAGAATAAAAGGTCAAAAAATAATTTATAGCGATTTACAGTTAAACGAATATGCGCCTGCCGAATTTACCGACGATGATTTTGAACAGCAGTATTCAATAGAAACTATGCAAATAGTAAGGCTGGCCATAGAAATAATGCCGGAAGGATATAGAATAATATTATCGCTTTATCTTATAGAAGGATACGATCACGAGGAAATAGCCGAACTTTTGCAAATAAAGCCGGCAAGTTCGCGTTCACAGTTGGCAAGAGCCAAAAAATATCTGATTGAACAACTTCAGTTACAAAATTACTTTTATAATCATGGAAAACTTAAAAAAACAAATTCAGAATAATACACATTTATTCGATATTTACGAACCCGAAGCTGGACATTTAGACCGCTTTAAGAGTAAGTTGCATAAACCAAAAAGCAAAAAATCTATCTATTGGATTATTTCGGCTGCAGCAATGGTATTGCTGTTTTTTTCATTGAGTTTTCTTTTTACCAATAATCCGGAATGGCGAAATTTACCACAACTTAGCGATATTTCAAAAGAGTATAAAGAAGCAGAATATTTTTATCAGGTAGAAATAAACGATAAACTAACTCAGCTGGAGACTTTAAATTGTACTCTTATTACAGCAGATAGCAGTATTTATAAGGAGCTTAACGTTTTAGACCAAGAATACATAAATCTTAGACGCGATTTGGTTATCACAAACTACGACGAACGAATTGTTAGCGCAATGATTCATAATTATCAAATCAGAATATCATTACTTGAGTCGGTTATTAAAGGTGCCAGAGAGTTTTGCTACTAGCTTTTTTTGGAAATACATAAAATATGTCTAATTTAATGCTGTGAAACGAATCGTTTTGTTATAAAGACTAATCTATTTGGCTATTGCCGGAGAAATTAGGCATATTGGAAAACATGAAGTTCCATTCGACCATAAAAAAATCAGACCAAATTTCTATTTTGAATGGATATATCAGCGCAACTATTACAATCATATTCAGTCAATTTCGACAAACTCATTTATCCTGTTATACTATTGGATGGAGAATATATTATCTATTCGAATAGAGAAGCAATTCGGCTGTTTAATTGTGATTTACCAGAGCGCCAGAAAAATTCTTTAATCTATTATGTGGATGATTCTTATATGGATTTAATGAGAAATCGATTTGAGAATCTTAAAAATGGTTTGCAAGTACCTGCGCAATTTACATTGGGAATGAAAATTAGTAATAGCATATTAGTTTTTATAGCTATTTCGTTGGATATCAGTTTAGATGGAATCAAGTATACCCACTTGGTTTTTTATCCATCGCCCGAGAAGGAAGAGATGGAGCAAAGTACTTCAGAACCTAAAACAATTGGGGCAAACCTAAACTTTTTAAATAAACTTATAGATACAATTCCAAATCCAATTTATTATAAAAATCTTGATGGCGTATACATTGGATGTAATCAGGCTTTTGTTGAGTTTATGGGCGTTGGTAAAGAAAAACTTTTAGGAAAAAAACCGCACGACATGCCATCCATAATTTTAGCCAATATTTATCACGATGGCGATATGAATCTGATTACCAATAAAAAATCAGAAATATATGAAGGTAAGGCCAGAGATGCTAAAGGAGAAATAAGGGATGTAATGTATTATAAAACTGTTTTCCACGATTCTAAAGGAATTCTTGGCGGAATGGTTTGCACCATGATAGATATTACTCGGCAGAAAGAAGCCAGAAGAGAATTAAAAGAAAGCGAGGTACGTGTAAAACTTGCACTCGAAGCATCTATGCTCGGTTTGTGGGATTTAAATTTATCGCGGCATACAATCTATTTAAGCCCGGAATATCATATTATTTTAGGATACAGTCCAAACGAATTTCAACCTAAATTAGAAGAATGGCTTTCTAGTTTTTATGATTATAATAACAACAAAATTGAACTATTAAGCGGTTCGTTGCATACCATTAGGGAGAAAATAGATGAAAAGCAATACAAAGTAAAAACCAAAGATGGAAGTTTTAAATGGGTTTTGCTAAAGGGGAAAATAATTGAACAAGCTTATTCTAAATACGAATATCGAATAACTGGCACTATTCGCGATATTTCGGCACAAAAAGAAGCAGAATTAGCTGTTCAGGAGAGCGAGATGCGCTTTAGGTCGGTTTTGGAGGCATCTAACGATGCAATTGCCATATTGCTCAATGATATTACCTTGGTTTACTGGAATAAAAAGGCCACAGCACTTTTTGGTTATGCACAAGACGAATTATTTAAAGTTGGAGGGTTTACCCAATTATTTGCTCCCGACGACTGGCATAAATTCTACCAGATTCTATCTGGCGCAATGCTCAACTCCGAACAAACAACCGTGGAAATCAGCATGAAAAATGCCAATAATATGATTATTCCAGCATTGGTTACCATTACACCAATTCTTATTAAACGCGAAGTAAATCTTGTTCTTACAATAAAAGACCTAAGCACCGAAATTAAAGCCATGGAGGAAAAAAAGAAACTCGAAGAACAATTACGCCATGCCCAAAAAATGGAAACTATTGGAACTTTGGCCGGTGGAATTGCGCACGATTTTAATAATATACTTACTCCTATACTCGGATATACACAAATGGCCATGTCTGATTTGCCAGACCAAAGTCCATTGCTCGAAGATTTGCAGCATGTTTATAAAGCTGCCGGCAGAGCACGCGATTTGGTAAAACAAATCCTCACTTTTAGCCGTAGATTAGAAACAGAAAAGCTCGTAATTTTTGCACATTTAATTATTAATGAGGTTGTGGGATTAATTACCGCTACAATACCAACCAATATAAGAATTAATAAAAAGATACACGCCAAAAACGACCAGGTTTTTATTGCCCCTACACAGCTGCATCAGGTAATTATGAATATTTGTACCAATGCCTACCAGGCAATGAAAGAGGATGGAGGCGTGCTTACCATTGAACTCGATGTATTAGACCAACTCTCCATCGAAGAAACAAGTTCAACCGGTTTGGCAAGTGGCCAATACGTTAGAATGAAAATTGGAGATACCGGAAAGGGAATAGACCCATCCATTATGAGCAGAATATTTGAACCATTTTTTACAACCAAATCAGTAGGAGAGGGCACAGGGCTTGGATTGTCTGTTGCTCACGGAATAATAAAAGACTCAAATGGTTCTATTCAAGTAAAAAGCACAATCAATTTTGGAACAGAATTTACTGTCTATTTGCCCAAAAGCAAAGAGGAAACAACCGAGATTAAGACTTCGAAATCTGGATTTGATGCAAAAAAATACAAGGCTATTTTAGTCGACGATGATAATGATGTATTATCGCTACTTAAGAAGGTGATGCTCTCCATGGGATTTTATGTGAGCGATTTCATCAAGTCCGAAAATGCACGTCAATTTATTCAGAAGGATATACACTCGTTTGATTTGCTTATAACCGATCAGATAATGCCCGATGTACAAGGAATTGACCTTGTAAAATTGGCTAAGGAGCTTAAACCCGGAATAAAAACAATACTTATCACCGGATACAGCGCCGGTTTAACCGACGAAAATGCAAAGAAAAGCGGAGTTGACAAATTTTTATTAAAACCAATAATTATTGATAATTTTGCTGAAACCTTAGCGCAAATATTTAGTTAAATATTATGAGTAAAATATTAATCGTCGACGACGACCTGGAGATTTCGGGCTTACTTTTGAAACTGCTTAGCAGGAAAAATTATGAGGTGTTTATTGCTTCATCGGGAGCCGATGCCATACAAATTTTTAACTCCAATCAAATTGATTTAATTGTAACAGACATTGTAATGCCCGAAATCGGTGGCCTGGAAGTAATTCGCATTGTAAGAGGAATAAATGAGTCGCTGCCCATAATTGCAATGTCGGGGGGCGCACTAATAAATTCGGGAACTTATTTAACTATGGCAAAGCAATTAGGGGCAAAATATGCTTTTCAGAAACCCTTTGATTTGAACGAGTTTTCGCTTGCAGTGCAAAGTTTGATAGGATAAGCTAAGTGGGCAAATATTAACTAAGTAGCTCAATTTTATTTTCTAATTCTATAATTCCGGTATTTACGGCAGCAATCAAATTACTCAGATATTCCGGATAGCTATCGGGTTCTTCTGATTCCTTTGCTTTTAACTCAAGGGTTTTCATTTCTGTGGCCATTTCGTTCATACCCACAATGGTAAGCGATGATTTTGTTTTATGTGCTATTTCGCTAAGCTGCTTATAATCTTTGTTTTGCAATGCAGTTTCCAATTCTTTTATGTAGATAGGAATTTGCTCTTTAAAAAGAATTACCATTTCTTTTATAATTTTTATATTACCCCCCGACATGGTTTGCAGGTAGCTAAGATTGGTTATAGAGACTTGGTTTTTTGTGCTATTTATCATATTACTATTATCATCACTTTTATAGTTTGAAAGGATTGCCGAAATAAGTTCCTCCTCGGAAAATGGTTTTGAAACAAATTTATTCATTCCCACGGCAAAAGATTTATCGATTTCCGCTTTTGTTGCAGCGGCGGTTAAGGCAATAATTAATGTGTCTTTATTTTCCGGCGAATATTCTCTAATGTGTTTGGCAACTTCAAATCCATCCTTCACGGGCATGTGCAAATCCAGCAGAATAGCGTTAAATTTTAGCGAATCGGAGGCCACAATTGCTTCGCCGCCATCGTTGGCGACTGTAAGCTTAACTTTATATTTTTTTAATATCTCTTTGGCCACTAGTTGGTTTAGTTTGTTGTCTTCGGCCAATAATATATTCATTTGTTGCATTTGATTGAGCAAGCTTTCGGTTAATATAAATTCATTTTTTTCAATCACAGGTTCATCAGATAGCTCAAAAGGTAATTCAATGGTAAAAACCGATCCGGCATCAACTTTGCTTTTCAGGTATATTTTGCCTTTCTGCAATTCTACCAGTTGTTTCGATATAGATAAGCCTAGTCCGGTTCCACCATATTTTCGGGTGGTTTCGGTACTTTCTTGCTGAAAACTTTCAAATATGGTTTGCTGTTTTTCGGGTTTAATACCTATACCGGTATCACTAATAATGAACTGAAGCAAGGTATAATCTGTTTCGGCATAGCTAGAAATTACATCTAAACTTACGCTTCCTTTTTCAGTAAATTTAATTCCATTTCCAATAATATTTAACAAAATCTGATTCAAACGAATAGGATCTCCCAGCAAATGATTATTCACATTGTCATGTATCAGGTATTTTAGTTTAAGGCCTTTTTTATCGGCGCTGTATTTTAAAGTATTAAAAACCTGTTTCACAATTTTGTTTAGTTGGAAAGGAATATGCTCAATTTGAATATTCCCGCTTTGAATCTTCGAAAAATCGAGAATATCGTTTATGATAACCAATAGATTTTCGGCAGATACTTTGATATTTTTCAAGTATTTTAATTGCTCAACTGTTAAGTTGCTATCCATTAGTATATTGGTCATTCCTAAAATCGCATTCATCGGAGTTCTTATTTCATGACTCATGTTGGCCACAAACTGTTCTTTAATTTTAACCAGCTCTAAGGCTTCTTCTTTGGCAGAAACCAATTCGTTATTTTGTATTTCGATATGCTCGAGCAAATTATTTACATCTGTGGCTAATTTACCCACTTCGTCGTTAGTCTCAATTAATGCTCTTAATTTAAAATTGTTGTCGTTTTTTACTTTACTAACAAGTGTTTGAAGGTTTAGCAATGGACTTGTTATAAATCCCTGAAGCTTAAGAGTTAATAAGAATGCAATTAACGAACTGCTAAATATTACAATGAGAATAATTTTGATGTATTGCCAGAGTCTTATTTTTATTGGCAAATGCGATTGTATATAAATTGCTCCAATAATATCTTCAGAGAAATGATTAATATCGCGAAATTTAATCGATTGAAATACGTTTATTGTATTTCCGTCTACCCAACTGGTATCAATGTTTCTTACTGTGAAATCAAAATTTTTGATATTGTTTTCTTCTATTGCATAATCGGCAAAGAACTTAAATTTATTGTATTCAGCGTTAATACTAAAAATGGTAACATTTTTTATTACAGGGCTATTTTTTATAGAAGAGAGATAGGCTTGTGCATTAAAAATGTCTTCAAAAAATATGACCGCCGAGTTACTTTCTCCAAACACTTTTGCAAAAACGCTCAATTCCGAAATCTGATTTTTTATAAAATTACGATAATCTATGGTGAGAAAAGCAAATGTGGCAGTGATAAGTGTGAAACCGCCAATAAAAGTAATTAGCAGAATTATTTTTAGTCTGATGGATAAATCTTTAAAAAGCTTTTTCATCCGTATATCATTTTTTGTTGAAGCAAATTTGAAATGCCATGCAATTATTTTTTTATAGTTATTCCCTTTTATTCAGGCACATATTTCTACTTTCTGAAATCATTTAATTTTCATCCTTTTCTTATTTATTTGTTGAAATAACTTTTGCTACCGATAGTAGTCTGCTATCAATGATTAAGCCATTTTCGCGAGCCTGCACATAGTTTATTTCAAATTTTTTATCTGTCGCATTCTCGTTAAAGTTAATAATTCCTCCATTCTCGCAAAAATTTTTGATATTATTACCAATAGTAAGTATGGGGTGATTTTGGCTAATTTTTAAGACTTGAGCAATTATTTCAGCATCTAAGGTATTAATAAAAACGATGTTGCAACTTAGAATTTCCTCAGGTTTTTTTATATTTGTGATTATCCAATTATTGGGAACTTTGCTTCGGGCTTCAAGCATTTGTTTTAGTACATCTCCAAAAATATCTTCTCCTATAATTCCCATCACAACATTTTGATTTTGTACTTGATTTGGCCATACTATAAATTTGGTGAAATTTATGATGTAACCAGCTTTAACCTGCTCATTGGTAAAAGTTTGCGCTCTGGCATTTTCTGCCAAGGCGCAAAAAATGAAGATAAGAAATACCAAATATATTTTATTCAATTTTTTCACTTTCTGATATCAAAAATCTTGATGATTATAAAATAATATTTATTGTTGTTTTCCGCTGTGAGCAAATCCGGCTTAAATGTGGTTTGCAGTATAGAATTTTGGCAATCGCAGCCGTTTTTTTGCAGAAATTCATGTACCATCATCGATTTTGATTTTAGGGCATTAATTTCCTTTATTCTATCTACTTCGGCATTAAACGAAATTGCCTCAATGCTTATGTATAAATATGGGTTTTCGTTAATTAGCTGTATTACATCAAACAATAAATTAAAATATTCCGGTGAAACGCTTGTTTGATTTACATCAATTTTCATTTCGTATTGAAAAACAAGGGTATTTGTCGATTTAGTAGAATCTGCATCAATAAGCGATTGAATTTGATTTGCACCTGTAATATCTGTAATTCTTTGTGCACTGATGTTTTTAAATGCTTTTAAAGGTGGTGCCGTGAAAATGGTGTCTCCTTCAATTACTATGAAATGTTTTTTTGTGGCAAGGGAAGAATGATAGCTGTGCGAGTAAATTTCGGTTTTCTCGCTTTTCTCAAATAATTGATTAATGGTAGCTGTATCTGTATTAATGATGCTGTTTTCGATTAATAATAATAAATCGTTCAATTGCGATTCTGCTCCAATAGTACCATTGCTCTCTTCTGTTTCTTGATTTAATGATTGTTTTACATAGCTGTTTATGGAATCTATTTTGCCACTTACGTCATAAAACAGATTTTGCATTTCGCTTAAGTATCCTGTGATGGAATCGTTGGCCAATTTTCCTAAATCGTAGAAATTGTTTTTTACCGTAATTTCGGCTGCTTCTAATTGAGTACTGTCTGTAAATGGTTGTAAGCTTATGCTTTGAAATATTTGATAGAAATATTCCTGTTTAGGAACTTCAATGGTAATTTTTTGCGGTTTATATCCTTCGGCTTCAAAGAGTAAATCATATACCTTTCCGGGCTCAAATATGATAAAATATTTTCCAAGTGCTTTTTGCGATGTAAAACTGTATTTTATTTTCTCCTTTGTAGATGTTTCAATTACAGATAGCTTTAGGTTTACAGGTTTTGGCGGATTGCCTGCCTGAAAAGTGCCGTTGAGTAGCGTTAGTGGAATGCTCTCATTTAGTTTTACGCTATATAAATCGTGCAGACGAATATTTCTTTTCTGATTACTTGAGTAGAATGCCAGGTTATTGGTGGTTGATGTTGTAAATGAGCGGTTGTTACCAACAGTATTTATTGCGAATCCTATGTTTTGTGCATTTCCGGTTTTGTTTTTTACCATCGGGCTCATAAAAATATCGAATCCGCCCATACTTTGGTACGACGATGAGCTAAAATAAAGCATCATGTTTTTGCGGTTAAAAAATGGATCAATTTCGTCGAGGGCTGTATTTATTACTTCCAGATTTACAATAGAATCCCATGTTCCGTTATGTTTTTGGTCTATTTTATATATATCATACCCTCCTTTGCCGCCGGCTCTGGAGCTGCTGAAATATATTTCTTTATTGTTTTTTCCAAAAGAAATTCTTCCGTCGCCTTTTTGTAAAAAACTATAATTAAGTGGTTGTAGCTCAATTACTTTGTCTCCACTAATTTTGCATAGATATACAGAACTTTCATTGGGTGTGTCTTTATAAATGAGCAAATTTTCCTGCTCAAAATCCATTCCTGCAATTCTAATATTTTGTACATTTTGCATAAAACTATTCGGAAACTCCAGAATTTTAGATTTTGTCCAGATTCCAAATTCATTCCTGCTCAGCATTATTTGGTTTCGGTTTTTCTTTAGGGAATCTTTTTCGAAATATAGAATAGTGCCATCAAAATTTACTACAACATTAATTTCGTCGTGGGCTTCGTTATTTATATTGCCTCTTAGACCACTTATTTCCGAGTATATTGTATCTTTTATTATTGACTGAGCATTTAAGGATGCATTTATCATCATTTTTGTATAGCCATAGAACTCGTCTTTGTTGCTAACCTTTTCAAGGTATTTATTAAAGTAATATATTGCTTTAGCAAATTGATAATCTAAATAATATAGCCTGCCTAAATCTTTATATATAATGGTAGGAGTATTGGAATATCCCGACTCCAGAACGTATTCAATATAGGGTAGGGCGGTTTGCGGATCGCCATTTTTTTCGAGATGACATACAGCAATCAGATACTTTACATAAACTTGCTCTATATTAATAAATTGAGAATCAATAAAGAACTGAAAGTTTTCGGAATTTTTCAAAAATTGAGGGGCTTTTAAAGAATCGAGTTCATATAAAATAGCCAAAGCTTTATCATAGTTTTCTTCGTAAATATAGTCAAGGCTTCTGTAAAAGTTTTTTTCATAAAGCTTTTTGTCAACCTGTTGAGCGTTTAAAAGCGTTTGGGTAAACAAAAATAGTAATAAAGTAAGCAGCTGAAAAAGATTTTTATTTGGTCCCATTTTTATTTTTTAGAATCTTCTTGTTTTAAGTTGGTTTTTAGAATTGTACTAATGATATTGTCGAAAAGTTTAAAAATAAACTCTACACTGTAACCTGCTAGAAATGCCACTGCCAGAGGCGATAAATTGGCGATAAAACTTTGGCTTAATTCAGAGCGATCACCCCAGAATAATCCTACCATTAATCCCAGTAGTGCTCCCAAATTAATTCGTAAAGTATAATTTATGCGTGATTCATGTGAGAATAGCATTTTTTCGATTTCGGTTGTAAGATTTCTGAGCACAAAAGCAAATCCGCCCAATAACCCATATAGCAAAGGTAGAATATAAATATTGAGAATAAGGTTTGTATTGTTGGCCGATTGAAGCACATCCACCCGTTCCATATATGCTGGGTTTTGCCCAGGCATCATCATCATGTCGCCGGAGGCAATACCTCCTTGTTCTATTTGTGTTTCTGGAGTGTCTTTTCTAAATCTGAGAAATTCAAGATTATGCAAGGATTCCAATAATTTGATGCTACTATTTTTTTCGTTTTCGAGTTCTTCAAATTCGCTTTGCAGGATTCCAATTTGCAAACTTGTTCTTTTATTGGTCGATTTATCTATCAGGTTAAGATCGGAAACCTGAACCTCTATTTCCTTCATTCGAATGCTGGCTTTTTCAATGCTTTTGAGCAAAGTGGTGCCAATTACACTATAAATTTGCAAAATAAGCATTACAGCCATTGATAACAAGGCAAATGTTGTATAGAGTTTTACTGCGGAATGGGCAAGTGCAGGTTTAATTTTTTGTTTTATGAGTTTTTGCCATAGCGTAGGTGAGTTTATTGGTTGTTCGATGGTTGCTAAAAGGCTGTTGATGGTAACTGGATGAATCAATTTTACCATTTTTTGATAAGTATGCCAGAATTTAGCTTCCTCTTCGGGAGTCCATTTGTTTTCGCTGTTCAATTGTTTGGCTTTGGTCAGGATATTAATCTGATCTTCACTAATATCAATACCATGTTCTGCAATGTAGGAGAGTAAAAGCTGGGAATGTTGCACTGCTTCGCTTAAAAGCTGATTATTCACTGTGTTTGCCATCGGCCTTTGATTAAATAAAACAATCACTACCCAGATGCACTAAGTAGCGTTGATAAGATATAATTTTTTTTGCGAATTTAAGCATTATTTTATGAGAATTTGAAATTTTTTCAGCTCATTAAATTCTACCAAGCCATTATCTTCGTATGATATTACTTGTACTTCCCACCATCCGGGTTTTAAATCGCTAATTTTGGATTCTATAGAAACATAATATTTTCCATCCCTAATAGTTGATTTTGCAATCCCTTTTATGCTTTGAACAAAAAATCTTTTGGTGCTGGCATACCTGTACCATTGAAACTCAAATTCGGGCAATTTATTTTGATTAAATTGACTAAAATCGTTTTTTTCAAAGAAAAGCACTAAGGCAAGGGTATCTGGTTTTGCAATACCATTTCTGAAGGCTGTTGGTAAAAATATGTTTTGATCGTCGGCTTTCCATACTACGTGCGCGGGTTTTAACAAACTGGATGGTTGCGCTGCCGTTACCAGATAGCATACTAAAATACTGAATACTAATATAATCTTTTTCATGTGGCAATTTTTTTTCGTTTAATGCAATAGTATCTTATAAATTAAGCCGTTTACAAAAAAATATTTTTTTTATAGAATACGCTGACCCGTTTTGTAAAAAGTACTCTTGCGGATAATTTTTTGGTTTATCTTTATATTTAAATTTGCAAAATTCGTACCATATCACATTATTCCCATTCAATTGTAGCCGGAGGCTTTGAACTGATGTCGTAAACTACTCTGTTTACACCTTTTACCCTATTTATAATTTGGTTCGAAATCCGGGCTAAAAACTCGTATGGTAAATGCGACCAATCTGCAGTCATTCCATCAGTAGAGTCCACGGCCCTGAGTGCCACAACTTTTTCGTAGGTTCTTTCATCGCCCATTACGCCAACAGATTGTATGGGGAGCAGAATAGCCCCAGCCTGCCATACTTTGTCGTACAAATTTTCGTCTTTTAGTCCTTGAATGTATATTGCATCAACTTCTTGTAGTAGTTGCACTTTTTCTGGGGTAATATCACCCAGTATTCTTATGGCCAATCCGGGTCCCGGAAACGGATGTCTATTTATCAGATTTAGTGGTATTCCAAGTTTTGCCCCAACGCGGCGCACTTCGTCTTTAAACAAAAGGCGTAAAGGTTCAACAATTTTTAGTTTCATATACTCAGGTAATCCTCCCACATTGTGGTGCGATTTTATGGTTGCCGATGGCCCTTTTACCGAAACAGATTCAATTACATCGGGGTAAATAGTACCCTGTGCGAGCCATTTGGCATTTTCAATTTTATGCGATTCGGTATCAAAAACATCTATGAATGTTTTGCCAATGGCTTTTCTTTTTTCTTCCGGATTGGTAATATTGGCAAGCGCATTGTAAAATAAATCCTTTGCATCAACTCCAATCACATTTAGCCCCATGCCTTTGTATGATTCCAAAACTTCGGGATATTCATTTTTTCGGAGCAATCCGTTGTCAACAAAAATACAGGTAAGATTTTCACCAATGGCTTTTTGCAGCAAAACTGCGGCCACCGAACTGTCTACACCGCCCGAAAGGCCAAGTATCACTTTTTCGTTTCCAATTTTGTTTTGAAGCTCGGCAATTGTAGATTCTATGAAAGAAGCAGGTGTCCAGTCGGGTTTGCATTGGCAAATATTGAGCACATAGTTCTCTAGCATTTTTTTTCCTTCGTTTGTATGATATACCTCAGGATGAAACTGAATGCCATAGGTAGATTCGCCTTTTATTTTGTAAGCACCAATTTTTACATCTTTTGTGCTTGCAATTATCTCATAGTTATCTGGTATTTTAGCTATTGTATCTCCATGCGACATCCAAACCTGTGTGTTTAACTGAACCGAGTGAAACAATTCGTTCGACTGATCTACAAATTCAAGGTTTGCCCTTCCGTATTCGCGATGCGCCGAAGGTAGCACTTCGCCACCAAAATGATGCGCCAAATGTTGTGCACCATAACAAATACCCAAAAGTGGTTTCACTTTTTTGATATTTGATAAATCGGGCATTGGGGCTTCTTTATCGCGCACCGAGAAAGGACTCCCCGATAATATTACGCCTTTTGTAAATTCATCAACCTGAAAATGATTATAGGGTTGTATTTCACAGTAAACATTTAGTTCTCTGATTTTTCGAGCAATAAGTTGCGTATATTGCGAACCAAAGTCGAGAATTAGAATTTTATCGTGCATTTTATTTTATATCAATTTTTAAACATTCCATTCCTTCTATCTTAGCAAGCAGGCCATCTCCAATGGCAATGGGACCAACACCGGCAGGTGTTCCTGTAAAGATTAAATCACCAATTTTTAGAGTGTAAAATTTTGATAAATAGCTGATTAAATAGTCAATATCAAAAATCATATCGCCTGTGTTTCCTTTCTGAACATTTTTGCCATTAATATCAAGACTAAAATGAATATTTTTTATATCAGGAAATTTATTTTTTGGAAAAAAATCGCCGATAGGTGCCGAATAATCAAAAGCTTTGGCTATTTCCCAAGGCAAACCTTTCTTTTTTGCTTCGTTTTGCAAATCTCTGGCGGTAAAATCTATACCAATACCTATTTCGTTGTAATATCTGTGGGCAAACTGCGGTTCAATATTTTTTCCAATCCGATTAATTTTTATTACAATCTCGGTTTCGTAATGTATATCTTTCGAAAAATCGGGGTAAAAGAAAGTTGCACCATTTCTCAAAATTGCATTTTCGGCTTTAGCAAAAAACACGGGAGCTTCCGGAACGGGATTATTTAATTCTTTGGCATGATCTATATAATTTCGGCCAATACATAAAATTTTCATATAATTATTATTTTACATTTCCAAAACCTGATCTTAATTTAATGGCGGTAAGCACTTTTTTTGTGTAAAGTGGAAAATCGCTATTCATCATCCATGCATAATAGCCTGGTTCCTGATTAAATACGTCTGTAACTTTTTTACCCTTGTGTTTTCCAAAATTAAATAATTCTTCGTCGTCGTTGCCATAAATAATTCGTCCGGCAAAATCAACATATTTCGATTGTGTGGTAAAAGTGGCCAATTTATCTACTTTTGTGGGTAAATCCTCGTACATATCTAATTGAGATTGAAGAATTTCCCAGGTAGCACGTATATCGGCTTCTGCTGAGTGCGCATTTTCAAGTGGTTTTTTGCAATAAAACTCATAAGCAGCTGCAAGTGTTCTCTGTTCTTTCTTAAAAAAGATTACCTGCACATCTATGAATTTGCTTTTTTTAATATCATAATCTGTTTCTGCTCTAAGTAACTCTTCTGCGAGTAGCGGTATATCAAACTTATTCGAATTGTATCCGCCAATATCTGATGCTTTAAAAATATCTACAATTTCGGTGGCAATTTCCTTAAATGTGGGTTTATTGGCCACATCTTTATCTGTAAAGCCGTGTATTTTGGAAGCTTGCGGGTTAATTGGCATTTCCGGATTTATTACCCATGTTTTGGTAAATTCTTTTCCATCGGGAAAAATTTTTAAAATCGAAATTTCAACTATTCTGTCTTTGGCAACATCTAATCCTGTGGTTTCTAAATCGAAGAAGACAATTGGTTTTGTAAGTTCAAGCTTCATTTATGTTTATTTTTTGATATTGATATGGATGCAAAGTTATCTTTTTTTTTAGAATTTTTTAGCTTGAGATGGATTTGGCAAAAAAAAAGAGAAACAAATTCTTGTTTCTCTTTTTGTAAACTGTTTCCTTTTCTGATGTTTGTTCTATTCTCCGTTTTCTAAAACACCCAATAAGGATATATCAGAATGAATATTTGTAGGATTTCCGTAGTAGGTTACAATTCCAATGCCGCTAATATTGGCCGACAAACTCTCGTTAGCGTATACTTTTGCATTTCCGGCACCTGATAAATCGATTTCAAACTTTTTGGTAATAAAGTCTTTCGCATCTAATGCACCAGCTCCTGAGATTGATACACTTGCTTTTTGTGCATTTCCGCTCAAATCTACTTTGCTGGCTCCGCTTAAATCCATTGTAAAATCCTGACAGTTTACATCCCACTCCATACTCGATGCTCCATTTACTTCTATGTTTATTGCTGATAGATTCCAGGTGTTTTCGCACTCCAAATCCACGGCTCCGTTTATTTCTATTTCTTCTAATACTGGACTTGAAATCCAGATTTCAATTTCGTTGTTGATGCTAATATGTTCATTTTCTTTGAATTTGATAATAAGCTTATTCCCATTTTTGCTTACCTCTATAAATTCAAAATCTTCTTCATCTGCTTCAATTTTAAGAGCATAGTTGGCTCCCTGGGTGAGCTTTACCGAGTAAGCACCATTTATCTCAAGGTTTGTAAACGCTGAAACAGTGTAATTTTTCGTCTTTTGTGCAAATAATATTGGCGCTCCGGCAAACATTATTACTAATAGAATAAAATATTTTCTCATGGCTTTGTAATTTTATCTTAATATATCATTTTTTGTGCCAATACATTTAAGTAATTGTTTTATAATTATTTAAATAATTATTTAAACGAGGTTTTTTGACCAAAAAATGAACAAAAGTGTTCAAAAGTGGACATAATAGGATGAAAAGTCAGAAAAGTTTACTATTTTTAAAACAAAATTATTACACTATGCCTAAGAAGAAAATTGGTAAAATTTTGGCTGTCGATGATAATACCGATATTTTGTTTGCATTAAAATTGTTGCTCAAAACAGAAGTCGAACTTATAGATACACTCGACGATCCTAATCGATTGGTTTCTAAACTTCAGGAAGATGAATATGACGTAATACTCCTGGATATGAATTTTACAAAGGATGCTTCGAGTGGACAAGAAGGCTTTTATTGGTTAAATAAAATATTAGAGTTTGATCCGGCGGCAATTGTAATTTTTATTACTGCATATTCTGATGTAAATAATGCAGTTAAGGCTATAAAAGATGGTGCATCCGATTTTATTATCAAACCGTGGCAAAACGAAAAACTTATTGCTACTATTATGTCGGGTATTAAACTTCGACGTTCGCGCATCGAAATAAATTCGCTAAAGCAAAAGCAGTCGAGTTTAAATACAATAATAAATCAGCCATTTGAAGATTTTTTGGGTGTATCTCCTTCAATGCAAAAAGTTTTTGAAACAATTAAAAAAGTAGCAAAAACAGATGCCTCAGTTCTAATTCTTGGAGAAAATGGTACAGGTAAGGAGCTTGTTGCTAGGGCATTGCATACAGAATCTATTCGTTACAACGAAATTTTTGTGAATGTGGATTTAGGTGCCATTACCGAAACTTTGTTCGAAAGCGAACTATTCGGACATATTAAGGGCGCATTTACCGATGCCCGTAATGAGCGCATCGGACGTTTTGAATTGGCATCCGGCGGTACAATTTTTTTAGATGAGATCGCCAATATTAGTTTACCTGCTCAGGCTAAGTTACTTACAGTATTAGAGCGTAGAGAAATTGTTCGAGTTGGCTCAAACAAACCGGTTCCTATTGATATTAGGCTAATTAGTGCTACTAACGGAAATTTGCCTGAAATGATTTCTTCGCAGGCTTTTAGAGAAGATTTATTGTATAGATTAAACACTGTAGAAATTCATTTGCCTCCGCTTAGAGAGCGAATGGACGATATTGCATTGTTGGCAAACCATTATTTATCCAAATTTGCCAAAAAATATAATAAGCGCATAAGAGAACTTAGTGCTCCAACAATCAAACATTTGCAATCTTATAGCTGGCCAGGAAATGTGCGCGAATTGAGACACACCATTGAGAGGGCAGTTATTTTGGCTGAATCGTCGGTGTTGCAACCATCAGATTTTCAGTTAAACTATGAGAAAAAGGCGGTAGACGAACTTGAATTGGAAAACTACGATTTAGATCATGTGGAAAAAACCATCATCGAAAAAGTGCTCAAAAAGCATGGCGGAAATATTTCCTTGGCAGCTAAAGAATTAGGTCTTACACGTACATCTCTTTACCGTAGACTAGAAAAGCATGGCCTTTAAAAATTATCAGTGGGAAACCATTCTGCTTAGTCTGTTTATTGGATTACTTGCCATTTTGGGAGCTTATGCTCTCATTGCAAAATGGTGGATTAGTACCATCTTTTTTTACACTTTGGTGATTATTTTGATATTTAGATTAGTCAGCATTTCTCAAAAACTCGTAACCAAATTGGAGCATTTCTTTAATAGTCTCAAATTTGAAGACTATACAGTAAGTGTAAGCGAAGATTTTCAGACAAAGGAATTTATGCAATTGAACAAATCGCTCTCGCAAATTGCAGATAATTTTAGAGAAATGAATTTTCAAAAGGAACGAAACTTGTTCTATTTACAACATATTATCGAGCATATAGATATAGGTATACTCGCCTTTAATCTCGAAGGAAAAATTGTTTTAATTAATAAAGCATTAAAAACCAGTTTAGGAATAAAGTCTATCGACGATGTATTTGCTTTTCAGGTAATTAATGCCGATTTGTTTCAAGCAATCGAAAAAATTACTCCTTTCGAACGTTTGCTAATTCACTTTGTATATAACGAAAATACCTACAAATTGGCTCTTTATGCTACTAGTTTTAGCTTTGATAATGAGATAGTTAAATTGGTATCGTTTAAAAATATTCGTTCTGAACTCGAAAGGCAGGAATTAGATTCCTGGCAGAAATTAATTAGTGTGCTTACACACGAAATAATGAATTCAATTGCACCCATATCATCTTTATCGCAAACACTCGATATGATGCTTTCTCAAGTTGACATTAGGACAGATAATGACGAAATTTCGATGGATAAAGAAATATATCTGGACACAAAAGAGGCTCTTAAAACGATACATAAACGCAGCGACGGATTAATTCATTTTGTTCAAACGTATAGAAATATTACCAAAATTCCGATGCCTGTTTATAAACTTTTCGCTATAGAAGAGCTTTTTCAAAATGTTACTGGCATATTTAAAACTCAAACTGAAAAACAAAGCATAAATATTGAGTCATCTATTCAACCTCTTGATTTAGAGATATCAGCAGATATCAGTCTGATTGAACAGGTATTGATAAACTTACTTAAAAATGCCATTCAGGCAACTAGAAGTATTGAAAATCCGCAGATTAAACTTAGTGCTTTAATAAATACAACTGGCAATATAGAGATACAAGTAGAAGACAACGGGCCCGGAATTTTGCCCGAAGTTCTGGATAAAATATTTATTCCATTTTTTACAACAAAAACAGATGGTTCTGGTATTGGTTTAAGTTTGTCGCGTCAGATTGTAAATTATCATGGTGGTTCGCTTACCGTTTTTTCAGAGCCTAATGTAAAAACTATATTTAAAATAATCATTTAATCAAATACTATTATGAAGAATATTATTCACACAGAATTGGCTCCCAAAGCATTAGGGCCATATAGCCAAGGAGTAGAAATCAATGGAATGCTTTTTGTTTCCGGTCAAGTAGCAATAAACCCCGAAACAGGTAAACTAGTGGAAGGCGGCATACAAGAACAAACAAAGCAAGTACTCCAAAATATTGCAGCAATTCTTGATGCAGCAGGTTATCAATTTTCTGATGTTGTAAAATCAACTGTTTTATTAAACGATATGTCGGATTTTGCAGCCATGAACGAAATTTATGCGCAGTTTTATACCGAAAATCAGCCTGCCAGAGCGGCATACTCCGTAAAAGGGTTACCAATTAATGCCTTGGTAGAAATTGAGACCATTGCAGTTAAATGATAAAAAATCTATAAATCGGACAATTTGGCTTTTTAAAATCAACTTTTATTCTTAAATTTACAGAATGAATAAAAATATATCATCGTAAGGTATTTTTTTGAATATCATCAAGAATAAAAAAATAGATAGCGTATACTTGTATTTTTTCTGATTCTTATTGAAATATTTTACTGATGAAATGAGCATGAATCGATTAAGTAATTGAAATTTGATTTTTTTTTGGCCAGTTTCATGCAACTTTAATATAAATTATGTACGGATGAAAATAGAGTTTATTTTAGATGCCAAATTGTCTAACGACTTAAAAACAAAACTGTATAATCACCTGAAATCTAAAAAACTAAATGGTGTTGAAAGTATTGATTGGGTTACTAGCCCTGCAAAACCTGGCGAAATGGGAAATGGAGCCGGTATACAGGCTATTGGCTCATTAATTAGTAATTCGCAAACCGGTATAGTTGAGCTTTTTAAAACCTTACAGACCTGGATAAACCTATATAAGCAAGAAATTACCATCAAGAGCGATAGTGGATTAACTTTCGCAATTACCACTAGGCAGTTAGATGATAGTACTTTAAAGGATTTGGTGGAGAAGTTTTTAGCCACAACTCAGGTTGTTGACAAAAAAAAGCCAAAATCCTTGCCAGCTAAAACTGAGAAGCCCAAGAAGGAACTTCCTCCTGAAAGCAATGCAAAAGAAGTAAAAGAAGAAAAAGACAAAAAATCTAATGTCGAAATAACTCCACTACCAAATACGGAAATAGTTGAAGATAAAAAGAATAAAACACGCAAAAACTAAACATATTTTTTCCACCACATTTTTAAGCGCTCCAAAATTTTAGCTTCATGGGCATTTTTCCCCGGATTATAAAAGATTTTGTCTTTTAACTTATCTGGTAAATAGTTTTGCATTACAAAGTTACTATCATAGTTGTGCGGATAGAGATATTCCACCCCATAATTCAAACTTTTCATCAGTGGGGTAGGCGCATTGCGCAATTGCAAGGGCACACTCAAATTCTCTGATGTTTTTATAAAATTTATTGCTTCGTCGATAGCTAGATAGGCCGAATTGCTTTTGGGCGATGTAGCTAAATAGATGCATATTTCGGATAGTATAATTCTGGCTTCCGGATATCCGATTACATGTACTGCATCGAATGCACTCTGAGCAAGCATTAAAGCGTTTGGGTTTGCTAGTCCGATATCTTCGGCCGCAAGTATTAGCAATCTTCGGGCTATAAATTTTAAGTCTTCTCCTGCTTCAAGCATTCTTGCCAACCAATATATTGCGGCATTTGGGTCGCTTCCCCTAATGGATTTAATAAAGGCAGAAATAATATCGTAATGCATTTCACCATCTTTGTCGTAAGCAGCCATATTTTGCTGTAAACTGTTCTTTACTAATTCATTTGTAATTACTAATTTATTCCCATCCGAAAGATTTTTAAGTAAATCTAAAATATTCAATGCTTTACGGGCATCACCGCCGGAATAATTTAAAAGTGCATCGGTCTCCAGAAAATCAACTTCGAGCATTTTTAATTCACTGTCTTTGGCAATCGCCGATTTTAATAAATCCAAAATCTCGCTATTTGATAAATACTCAAGCACATAAACCTGGCATCGTGAGAGCAAGGGCTTTATTACTTCGAAAGATGGATTCTCGGTTGTAGCCCCAATAAGTGTTACAATACCTTGTTCTACTGCTCCCAATAAACTATCTTGCTGTGATTTACTGAACCGGTGAATCTCATCAATGAACAATATAGCACCTTTCTGAAAATATTGTTGCTTTTTTGCCAGTTCTATTGTTTCTCTTACATCTTTTACTCCACTGTTTATGGCGCTTAAAGTATAAAAAGGCAAATCGGTAAGATTAGAAATAATTTTGGCCAGAGTGGTTTTTCCTGTTCCTGGAGGCCCCCAAAGTATCATGGAAGGCACTTTCCCATTTTCTACAGCTTTTCTTATGGGCCCATTTTCTCCAATTAAATGTTTTTGACCAAAGTAGTTGTTAAAGTCTTTGGGTCTCAGGCGTTCAGCTAGCGGAATATTTGTGCTCATGGCAGAAAAAAATTTATTATGGTATAACAATTGTACTTTCAAAAGTAAAAATTTTATAGCAATTTTATAGAAAATTCTAAGATGAACCACTTATTCCTATACAACTTAATTTTCTTAAGTTTTTTAGTTCCAACATTGCATGCACAACATTCGAATTTAATCCCGAATTATAGTTTTGAAACTTTTTCGGTTTGTCCGCAGGATTACACTCATTGGAACTCCACTTACCGCACCTTAACCGACGATTGGGTATATCCGACCAAAGGAACTCCAGATTATTTTAATCGTTGTAGTCATGGAATTGCTGGAGTACCAACTAATTTTGCCGGAATAACAGAACCTTTCGAAGGGAATGCTTATGCCGGAGTAATTGCGAGAGGGAGCAGAGCAAATTATCGCGAATACATTGCCACTAAATTAAACGAACCATTGGTTAAGGGGGTAAAATATTGCCTCAAGTTTAAATTTAAACTTTCGAATTATTCGCGCTATGCTGTGCAGGATATGGGGGCATATATTTCTAAAACCACCTTGCGAACCGAAGATGACGGTAGCTTTGGCATTAAGCCACAAATAACTAATCCGGAGAATAATTGGCTCGACAATAAAATTGACTGGGGAACATTTTGTGGTACATTTGTAGCCGAAGGTGGTGAAATACAGCTTATTCTTGGTAATTTTAATTTAGATGATTCTACACAAGTGGTTGAAACAGATATCTCTGATGTTCATCCCAAAAGAGTAAAGGATTATGCATATTATTATATTGATAATGTGGAATTAGTTGCCATTCGCGATTGCTATGTTTGTAGTTGCAGTTTTGATAATTTTGTAGACGCAACAATAGATGCCAAACCTGTGTCTGTTTTTGGTACAAACGATGGCGCCGCTGATTTAAATGTTCAAGTTGGAACGCCTCCTTTTAAATATTCCTGGTCGAATGGGGAAAATTCGGAGGATATTTCGGAGCTATATGCAGGCTACTATTTTGTGGAAGTGGCCGATGCTAATAATTGTAAATACTCTTTTGATATTACAATAGAGCAGCCAGATACGGTATTTGCAGATATAGAAATGGGAATACCCAAAATTCTTAAGAGTATTTTTTTTGAATTTGACCAGGATGTTTTTATTACATCGTCGTATAAGCAGCTCAACGATTTGGTAAATTATATGAAATACAACTCCAGTATTGAGATACAGATTTCGGGACATACCGATGAAAAAGGTAAAACAGGATATAATCAGGAACTTTCTGAAAAAAGAGCATTGGCGGTAGTCGATTATTTGGTACACAAGGGAATAGATGAAGAACGATTAAAATATAAAGGTTACGGCGAAAACCGACCAATTGCAGAAAATACCACAGAAACTGGTCGACAGCTAAATAGGAGAGTCGAATTTGAAATTATTAAAAAATAAGTTCGGTATTTGGAAAATCTGATTTAATTTTACCTCTTTTTATCGAGGGGATATTTGTATTTCTTAGATCTATCGAATATAATTGTTTGCACTTCATTAAAACTCCAAGTGCTTGCTCGTAATTAAGGTTTGGATTAGAATTTAAATTTACAATGAGTAAATTATCGCAATTCGCCATTTCGGATGGTAAGGTTTTTATATTGTTTCCATGTAAATCGATTTCCTCTAGTTGTTTCAGATTTCCAATTGCTGCGCTTATTTCGGATATCTGACAGGCATAAAAGTTTAGCTTTTTTAAGTTTTCTAATTGCCCTATTTCAGAAGAGATTTTGGTTAATTTGGAATTAAAACTTAAATCTAGTTCGCTAAGTTTTTTGCATTCGTATACTGCCATCGGTATTTCTGCGAAAGAGTTAATGCCTAGTTTTAATACTTTCAGAAACTGTAAATCTTTAATCTCCGGTGGCAGTGTTGTTAGAGCATTGGAGCGTAAATTTAGATTCTGTAGTAATTCTAATTCCTTGATTAATGGTAATATATGCGATATTTTGTTTTCGCTTAAGTCTAATGCCTGAATATTTTTTAAGGTGAAAACTGTTTCCGGAACCGAAATCAATTTTTTTCTGGATAGCCTGAGTATAAATACATCATGTGGCATCAGAACTGCCTTTTCGAGTTCGGTAAACACAGGAGCCAGAATTAATTCTTCATCTGTTAGTAATGGATGTGATGGTTCAATTAAATCATTCTCACTAAAACTTATTCTACAATCGGGCAAACTAAATCTTAGCATATCTTGCTGGCTTTTACTTAGTTTATTGCTTCGCAGATTAAGTTTCCGCAGCGATTCCATCTGTACAATATTTTCGGGGAGCGTATCTAGTTCGTTGTATGGAATATTGAGCACTTGAAGGTTTTTTAAATGTGCAAATTCGTTTGGCAAACGAGTGATAAAATTATCTTCTAAGTGCAGTTCGCGAAGTTTTGCCAATTCTCCTATTTCTTTTGGAAGTGTACTTAATTCGTTACCTGCCAAATAGATGACTTCCAAATTTGTCAGATTTTTTATTTCTGAAGGCAATTCGGAGATACCGGAATATCTTAAATTCAATACTTTAACGTCTTTTGGATTAAGCAAAGCACTGTCTAAACTATAATAAACGCCATTTTGCCCAAATAAGGAATTAGTAGCCAACAAAAAAATCAGCAACGCCAAATTTTTCTTAATCATAAATAGTACCGTTTTAGATAAGCTAATATACAAAATATTCCAGCAAAAATTGTGCAAATAGCAAAATAGATTTTTTTGCTTGGTGAGCACATTTCAATTCGAATTTTTGCAAAAGGGGAGACTAAATAATCGCAATTATTTTTTGTATTCAAGGTAAAAATAGCCATGAGTTATGGTTTGCAGGCTACTGAAAAGCGGCTATAACCAAAAGTTATCAGAGCAAAAATAGCTTGATATACGTATTTATCTGATAAAAATGATACTTAAATAACAGATAAAGCTTGCAAATAAGGTGAATTTTGTATATCAATTTTACGTCGATTTGTTAATTATGCCAGAAGCGCCTGTACTTAACCGATGCCAATGTAGTATAAAGCGCGTGCGTTCTACAAGTGTATATTATGTTAAGTGGAATGAGTAGTAGTATATGTAAAGTCCTGTATTCTAGTTATTTATATTGCTGTTTATACTCTCTAATTGCATAAGGAATTTTCACAAAAAAAATGATGTTGTAACGTGGATGCAATGGGGAAGTATATGGTGTTTTGGATAAATATTATCTTTATATTACTGATTAACAGATATTTAGGCATATTGCTGTTATTCCAAATAAAAAAAGTAACAAAAAAATTTTATAAGGTTTGTTTACATTGGCTGTATTTCATTTTTTTTTAATAGAAAATTTATCTGTTTCACAAGCTTTACTTTTTTAGTAAAGTTACATATTGTATTTTATAAAAACAGACGAAATTTCTTTTGCGATACAATCTAATTGAAAAAAAATGCACAAAAAAATCACAGTTTACAATTGTTATTTACAATATTATATACAATTGTATACAAAAAACAGGTCGAAATTATACTGATGTATACAATTTTGACTAAAAACTTTTTTGTATCGTGATGTATATTTGTAAAATTAGCGGATAGCGTATTTCTCATATAATGAGCGTATTATATTACTTTAAGTTTATCTTTACATTAGATAATGCAAAATACAACAATACTTGTGTAATGCTAATCTGAAAATCGAGGACGGAATATATAAATAATAGTTTTTAAGTGTATTAAATAGCATAATGCATATTTTATACCAAAGTAGTAGATATTCTAACGTAATTAGCTTTATAAATCTAGTAATATCAAGCTTAATTATTCTATTATGTTGAATTATAGTTAAATAAATGTGAAAGAATATGCGGCTTTTTAATTAGTTTTCATAAGATTGATGGCAACTATATAGAAATAGATGGAATAAACTGCTCCATTATTCTAAAAATTCAGTCAATATTTACTACAATTATTAAATGGGATAGGATTGTACAAATTTTTGCCTTAAAATCGCTCTATAGACGTGCTGCAAACAGTATATCGCTATATAATTATACCCTACTTAGGAAATAACAGTTCGAAATTTTTTATAGCCATTTTAGAATTTATCAGAAAATTACTTATGTATACAAAATTAAACTCCGACCTGTTACAATTGTATACAAATGTAAACACCTAGGTTAAACAAAATTTGTAAAAAAAAATTACATTCGGATACAATTGTAAACAAAATATTCATTACATTTGTGAATATGATTCAGGATGTAAACAAGCGGGTTGTCGAAATTCAGGACAGATATCAGCTTACCAGTGCGCAATTCGCTGCCAGGCTTGGTATTCAGCGTGCTCGACTTTCGCATTTATCTAACGCCCGTAACAATGTTAGTTTGGATTTCCTGCTCACTGTACTTACTAAATTTCCTGATGTAAATGCCGAATGGCTCATGCGTGGAAAAGGGTCTATGATTAGAGATACCAACGAAGGTAAATTTGAAAAAACCGCACCAAAAATCCAGGAGCCTGATCGTAAACCTGAAAAATCGGAGCCTGTAGAAAAGACCCTAATTAATGAAGATAAAAACCCCCAAGTTAATAAACTTGATCAGAGTATAAACCAAAATAACCGCAATCAAAACCCTGAGCATAGCGAAGCATCCAATGTAATAAATTCGCAGATGGTTAATAATTTTTTTACTCCCCAAACTAATGGAAAACGAATAATTAACGTTGTATTAGTATTTTCGGATAATACTTTTAGACCATTAAATCTCGAATAATTTCTATATTTGCTGTTTCTCAAAAATAGCCTTATGTATAGATATTTTATCAGACCTATTTTATTCAAATTTCATCCTGAGTTTATTCATGATGTTGTAATTTTCGGATTTCGGTATTTATCGAATTTTCGCTTTATACTTACCATTCTTCGTCGATTTAATAAATTTGATAATAGATTATCCAAAGACATTTGGAATATTCGCTTTCAACATCCGGTGGGATTGGCAGCCGGACTTGACAAGAATGCAGAAGCCTTTGAGATGTTTGGCGCATTAGGCTTTAGTTTTGTTGAGATAGGCACCATCACGCCTAAATCTCAACCCGGCAATCCTAAACCTCGTCTTTTTAGGCTTCCCAAGGATAAGGCCCTTATAAACAGGATGGGATTTAACAATCTGGGTGTTGATTTTGCAATAGCAAAACTTAAAAAGCGCTCGAAAAATGTAATTATTGGTGGAAATATCGGTAAAAACAAGCTCACTCCTAATTCCGATGCTGTAAACGATTACTTGCTTGCTTTTAGAAAGCTGGCACCTTATGTAGATTATGTGGCAATAAATATATCGTCGCCAAATACCCCCGGATTACGTGATTTACAGCATAAAGACGAGCTGTATGAACTTTTATCTGCAATTAGTAAAGAGAAGGAGCTTCAATCGCTAAGTGTTCCTCTACTGGTAAAATTGGCCCCCGATTTGTCAATCGTTCAACTCGATGATGCACTTGATATAATCCAGAAATGTAAGATGGATGGAGTGATAATTAGCAACACTACAATTTCGCGCGAAAACATTCCGCATTATGATATGGAGACTGTTAACCAAATTGGTGCAGGCGGTTTAAGCGGTGAGCCAGTTCGCGAAAAATCGACCATTATGATACGACAGGTATATGAAAAAACCAATGGTAGATTGCCCATTATAGGTGTAGGCGGAATTATGAATCCCCACGATGCTGTAGAGAAATTAGAAGCAGGCGCTAGTCTTGTGCAACTATATACCGGTTTCATATACGAAGGCCCACAACTAATTAAAGCTATTAATCGATTATTATTATCTCGCTTTTCAAAATGAAAAAATCTTTTGTTATGCTTATGATTATTGTAGTAACCTTATTGGTATTGATTATAGATATATCGTTGTATTTTAAATATTTGCAGTTGTTCGAGAAATTTAAAGCTTTAAATGCAGGATTTTTTCGTTACCTGTATTGGATTGTTCCTGCAGGCTTTCTTATTTTTATGTATATTATGTTAAGCAATCCGGATATTTTAAAACAAGCAAATAGTAAAATATATTGGATAAGTGGTAGTTTTATTATTTTGTATGTTCCAAAGATAATTGCATTGTTTATTGTTTTGCCCGAATACATTTTAAACCTGATAGGCTATTTTATGCGCGAAAATTCCACAAAGCCGGCAGTAGTAAGTGTAGGTAATACACTTAATCGTATGCAATTTTTATCACAGCTCGGATTTCTATCTGCAGGCATACTTTTTGGTTCCTTACTTTGGGGTGCTCTGGTGGGTAAAACCAGTTATACTATAAACAGGATAAAGCTAAAATACCGCAATTTGCCTAAAAAGTTTAATGGGTTTAAGATTGTTCAAATAAGTGATTTTCATCTGGGAAGTTGGTTGCATACCCAAAATTCGATCGATTTTTTTACCGGGGTTGTGGCCGAAATTAATGCTTTAAAGCCTGATATTATTGTATTTACAGGCGATTTAGTTAATAATAGAGCAGATGAAGCCACCGTTTGGGTAGATTATTTAAATAAGCTTGAAGCTAAGGATGGCAAATATTCGGTATTAGGCAATCACGATTATGGAAAGTATGCCCGATGGAATACCGAGGAAGAATACAATGCTAATATGCAATTAATGTATGATACCCACAAGAAATTGGGATTCAAGCTTTTAAATAACGCTAATGAAAGCATTACCAAAGATAATGAAACGATACACATCATAGGTGTGGAGAATTGGGGAAACCCGCCATTTCCGCAATATGGCGACTATTATAAAGCCATTTCAGCCATTTCGGCCAACGAATTTCATATTTTGTTATCTCACGATCCATCGCACTGGGATTCCGAAATCAGGCATTTGAACAGTGCTGCCATGCTTACGCTTAGCGGTCATACCCACGGAATGCAGTTTGCTCTAAATTTTAATGGAAAAAGCTGGAGCCCGGTTCAGTGGAAGTATAAATTTTGGAGAGGTTTATATTCCGAATCTGAGAAAAATTTGTACGTTAATATTGGTTTAGGCAACATTGCTTACCCTGGTAGAGTGGGAGCGCCACCTGAAATTACTTATATTGAATTGGAAACTATGTAAGAAAATTTTATTCAGACTTTGATTCGGGTTTTAGTGCAAGAAACAATATTTTGCTAATTTTATTTTCCTGATTGAAAACTGGCTGAACTGTAGCAATAAGGTAGTGTCGCTCTTTTTGATGTCTAAAATATCCTTCAAGCGAAAAACCAGTTTTTAATTTTAGGAGATTTCTCCATTTAATAGCCATCATCTCTTCTAATTCCCTGCTTAAATATGAACTTAATTCCGAATCAGTTATATCTATAAAACTAATACTAAAAGTTTTCAGAAATAGAGGGTTGGCGTAAATAATTCGTCCTCTGGTATCTATTTCCAAACGCATGGCTCCATTATTTATGGCCATATCAAGCATTTTCATTTGCGATTCTTTTCTCGAAATTTCTTCTTGCGTAGCACTAAGTTCCTCGAGGTTCTGTCGAAGCTCTTCTTCTTGGGTTGCAAGCGTTTCGTGCTGCATTTTGGATCTCTCAAGCAAATTCTTCATTTCGAGTTGATTTCGGTGTGTTGATAGCACCGAAGCCAAATTCTCTGCAATTCTTTTCAGATAGGTTTGATGGTGCTCCTCAAATGGATAAAAAGAAGCTAATTCAATGGCACCCTCAATTCTCGAACCTAATAGCAGCGGTTGTATATAGAGATATTTAGGCGTGGTTTCTCCAATACCTGAGGTAATAAGCAAATAATTTTCGGGGATATTGTTTATGTAAACCGGATTTTTTTCATGGATTACATTTCCTAATACCCCTGTTCCTGCTTTAATAATTTTTGCAGTTTGGCGTTCAATATTGTAGGCATAAGAAGCTCCTAATTCCAGATACTGGCCTTGGTGGTCTTCTTTTATCACAAACAAGCCGCCCTGATTGGCATTAAGCGAATGTATTAATTGTTTTAATACTTCCATGTACAGATTTTTTTCTCCACCAACGTCAGATTTTCGAAGTATTTCGTTGAATTCGGCTAGGCTTTCATTTACCCAATTAACTTTTTGTTCCTGCGTTTTTCGAATTTCTGTCTCCTTCAATAGGTTTTGTAAGTTATCTTGCATCAATAAAAGTGCTTGCGAAAATTTGTCGTTTTTTCCTTTATATTCAAAATTAAGCTTGCTTTGACCAATATTTTTTACAAATTCAAGTAAATCATTTTGTTGCGCGTTTATTTCTACGATATATTGCTGTATTGCGCTAATTTCTTTAACTACCGAATTTTCTTTAAAATTAAACTCTTTATTGTTTTTTAATGATTTAAGATAATTCAAAGTGATAGTTATTCCCTCGCGGATATGGCGGGTACCAATAAACATAAACATCAGTATCCAAATGACTAATATGATAAAAAATGCGATGAACAAGAAGGTGTAAGTTTTAATTTTGCTTTCGAATTCTTCTGATTTGCTCAAATAATATGAATCTAATTTCAATTTAATTTCAAAAAGCTTGTCGTAGAGTTTAAATTTTTGTTCCTTAAGTTTTGGTTCGAATAACTCTGCCAATGCGCCGCTTTCTAATGCATTAAAGAAATGATTCTGTATAATTGTTTGCTGAATATAAGTGGTATCGTAATAAACAGAGTCATTGAGCACCATAGTATCAATTTTTAGAGAATCAATGCTAAACCGAAATGTAACGGCTTTGTCGACAATGCTATCTAAAATTGATTCCTGCTCAAATAAAATGATATTATTCTCAGCATTAATTTGTTCTTTAAGCAGATAATAAGCATCAAAATAAAGAGATAACAAAGCAGAAGGAAGTTCTACCAACTCTATTTCGTCTTTCATTTTTTTTGGCAATAACCGGGTATAGGGCATCTGATGCTCTATTAAAAAATAGTTTACATAGTAATTGTCCCAGTGAAAGGCATAATTTTTTTGAAATGAGCTTGTTAGTTCGTAATAATAGTTTAGTACCCTATCTTCTTTAAATAATAAATAATTGGCGCTTATATTGGTAAAATTATGCGACAAAATATTTAGGTCGTAAACTAACTCGTTGGCTTTAAGAATATTATTATTAAGTTTTGTGTAACTTTTATTGTATGAGTTAATTTTGATTACAGAAAAAATCAAAATAAGTACAAAGAGAAAAACACTAATGGCCGATGCATAAGATAGTTTTATGATTGATATTTTATAAGAAGGAAATTTCATACAATAGTAATTATTTTAGTTCAAGATTTTCTAATCTTCTGTTCAAATTATCAATAGTCATCTGCTTTTTAACAATCTGCGTTTTGTATTGAAACTCAGCATCTGTATATTCGCGTATGAGTTTACTAAATTTATTTGTCAGGCTCAATAGTTCCTGTTCAAGTTTATTTTTTTCTTTTTCGAGATATTCAATTTTTTCCTGGCTTTCTTCGAGCATAATGCTTGTTTGGGTGTTTAATCTGGTAATTGTAATGGTAGATGCAATTGCTTCCGAAATTGACTCAATATAATTAATTTCGGGCAATGTAAACTCATGAAAAGAAGCTAATTCAACAACTCCAAGTATTCTGTTATCTGCTACAATAGGAGATAACAGAAGGTATTCGGGCGATTTTCCGCCTAAGCCGGATTCAATTCTGATATAATCATCGGGAACACCCTTAATATGCATGGTATACTGCTCTTGGGCACAAGCACCTATTAATCCATCACCAATAAGAATTCTTTTTTCTATAAACTTTTTGCGGTCGTAAGCGTAGGCTGATAGTAAATCGAGATACTTCTTTTTGTCTTTTCCTTCGTTTACTATAAAAATTCCGCCTAATGGTATTTTTAGAAAATTGATAATTTCCTTTATTAATTCGTCTCCCAAACCAATAATATTGCTTGAGTGTTCGCGCAGAATGTCAGATATTCTTGATTTTCCTTCGTTAAACCATTTTAACTTTTCATCCTGTTCTTTGTTTGTGTTTATGGCAATATTCGTTTTTTTGAGTTCCTGCTTTAGTTCAAGTAATTCATTACCAATGATATCTTCTTTGCTTAATACTTTGTAATCTACCAGAAGGTTTCCACTTTTTAGCTGATTAATAAACTCTGATTTTTCTTTATTTCCTTCATTTATAATGCCCAGATAATTATTCAATTTCTCAACTTCTTTATTCGATGATTTAGCGCTAATTTCCACAAATTTGCCCAGAGCAACGTCTTCTAATTGCTTTGTTAGGGTTTTAATATCTTTAATAAAGGCACTATTGGCCAGATTTATACCAAGAAAAAGAAGTATAATGGCTAAAAAAGTGGCTAAAAACATAAGTAATCTGAAATTATTCAGATTTGCGTAAATTACTTTTAGGGGAATTTCCAGCGCAAGGTAATGTTCAATCGAAGGTATTTGTATGATGAAAATGTTGCTTTTGTCAAAACTTCCTTTTTGATTTCTAATGGTATTCATTTCGAATGAATTAAGACCAAGTTTACTTGGGTTAACAGGAAATTCTGTTCTAAGTTCATTTGTGGAAAATACTAGTTTATCGTTTTTATTAATTAAATTGAGCGTTGCGCCCGGAGTAATCATAAAATTGTGAATAATTTGCTTAATTTCTGCAAGCTGAAATACTGGTAGTGCTGCAAGAGCAAATCCTTGAGCATTTCCTGAAATAAAATATGGGCGTGCAGCTGCAAAATGTGGTACTCCATCTAAGGTAATAATTCCTTGATATCTTTCGCCTTTATCTATAATTTTGGATAGCGCATGCGAGTTTGGGAAAAATACACCAATGGCTTTGTCGGCGCGGCGATTTAGAATTGTAGTGCTTATTTGCACATAGCCACCTTTGGTTTCCTGAAATATTCCAATTTCTGCTCCGGTGAATAGTTTAAGGTTATCTACTGCCGATGTATTGGTGTGTAATCTAACCCCTTCGTTCATCCATACTTTTACTTCAATGGAAAAACTTTCGCGGGTAATTTCGTTTTTTGCGTCAATTGTTATGGTTTCATTAATTTCTTTTACCAGTGAATTCTCCTGAAAAGTATAGGAGGTTAGAGCCATTGCCTTTTGTATATGCTCTTTTTTCTGTTGATTTAAGGTGGCAATATTATTATTTATTGCTTTCAACTGAAATTCGGCACTGCTTGCATAGTTTTCTTCGACTTTTGTTTTTTGCAGTTCGAGCACAACATATACAAATAGAATAAATACAACAAGTAGCAAAATTGCACTTATTATACTGTTTTTTGTTTGTATGTCGAAATTTCTAAGTAATCTCATGAAAATTATTTTTTAGACCAAATATTGCTTGAAATTTACATTATTTATGCCATTTTGAAAAACCACACTAATTGCAAGCTAAAATATAAAAAAGTTTTGTTCTTTTCAGGTTTCGCAAATTCTTTTTTTCCTTGCTGAAATTTTTTTGCCTTAGACAAATACTAAATACTTGTAAAGAAGCTTATTTCGGTTAAAAAAAGTTAAAGACAATTATAAACTTTAAAATACATTGCCAGGCAGAAAAACACATTATACATTTGTGCTAAAATAAATAAATATGAATACAGCAATTGACATTAAAGAAATCAACGAAAAAATTGAACGCGAAAGTGCTTTTATAGATTTATTAAGCTTTGAAATGGGCAAGGTGATTGTCGGGCAGAAACATTTAGTGGATAGTTTGATTGTTGGTCTTTTGGCCGATGGACACGTTCTGCTTGAAGGTGTGCCAGGCCTTGCAAAAACCTTGGCAATTAGTACATTGGCTAAAATTGTAGATGCAAAATTCAATCGTATTCAGTTTACGCCCGATTTATTGCCTGCTGATTTGCTGGGCACACTGATTTATAGCCAAAAGAAAGAGGAGTTTGTGGTGAAACAAGGACCCATTTTTGCCAATTTTATTTTGGCCGATGAAATTAACCGCGCTCCGGCAAAAGTGCAGAGTGCATTGCTCGAGGCCATGCAAGAGCGACAGGTTACCTTAGGCGACGTAACCTACACCTTACCAAAGCCATTTCTTGTTTTGGCTACTCAAAACCCTATAGAACAGGAAGGTACTTATCCGCTACCCGAGGCACAAGTAGACCGTTTTATGCTTAAAGTAGTTATTAATTATCCGAATAGAGCAGAGGAGCAGCTTATTCTTAAAGAAAATATTGCACAAGAGTTTCCAAAGCCAAATAAAGTACTCACCCCCGACGACATTATTCGCGCCCGCCAAGTTGTGAAGGATGTTTATATGGATGAAAAAATTGAAAAATATATTGTAGATTTGGTATTTGCCACTCGTTTTCCGGCAGAATTTGGTTTAGATAATTTAGTTCCGCTTATCAATTATGGAGCTTCGCCACGTGCAACAATCAGTTTGGCAATGGCTTCTAAAGCGCTTGCGTTTATTCGCAGAAGGGGATTTGTTACCCCCGAAGATGTGCGGGCTTTAGCCAAAGATATTCTGCGTCATAGAATTGGGCTTAGCTACGAAGCCGAAGCCGAAAATTTGAATACCGACCAAATTATTAATACTATTTTAAACGCTGTTCAAGTTCCTTAAATTATGGATACTTCCGAAATATTAAAAAAGGTTAGACGAATTGAAATAAAAACCAAAGGCTTATCTAAGAATATTTTTGCAGGTGAATATCATAGTGCTTTTAAAGGGCGTGGTATGGCTTTTAGCGAAGTGAGAGAATATCAGTATGGCGACGACGTGCGCTCAATAGATTGGAATGTAACTGCTAGGTTTAACCATCCTTATGTAAAAATATTCGAAGAAGAAAGGGAGCTTACCATCATGCTTTTAATTGATGTTAGTGCCTCCGGAAATTTTGGTACAATTAAGTCGCTGAAAAAGGAACTTGCCACTGAAATTGCCGCTGTTCTCGCATTTAGTACTATACAAAATAATGATAAGGTGGGAGCTATTTTTTTTAGCGACAAAATAGAAATGTTTATTCCGCCCCAAAAAGGTAGAAAGCACACCTTGCGGATTATTCGCGAAACACTCGATTTTAAGCCCCAAAGTAAAGGTACGGATCTGAATCTGGCATTGAAATATCTAAATAATATAATAAAGAAAAGGTGTACAGCTTTTATATTATCCGATTTTTTAGACAATGGATTTTCCGATGCTATTAAATTAGCAAATAAAAAGCACGATATCATTGCCTTACAACTGTACGATCAACACGACGAGTTTTTACCTGCCGTTGGCGATTTGATGGTAAAAAATGCCGAAACAGGAAGCGAAATGTGGATAGATACTAGCTCCGCCAGATATCAGAAGGCCTATATAAAATGGTGGATTGAGCATAATAAATTCATCGATGATGTTTTTATGCGAAGCGGTGTGGATTTCGTTAAGCTTCGCACTGATTTGGATTACGTTAAACCATTGCTACAGTTATTTAAACGAAGATAAAATGCCCACAAAGAGAATAGCTTTTATTTCATTTTTTTTGCTCTTTTTTTATTCACTTTCGGCGCAACAGCTAAATGCTGAGCTAAGCAAAAACCGCATTATTGTTGGTGATACGCTTACACTTTTACTTTCGGTAGAAGTTGCTGCAAATAATCAGGTAATTTTTCCTGTTTTAGTTGATACCGTTGCAAGCGGTGTCGAAATTGTTAGAAGCCCATTGCTTGATTCTATAAAGCAAAATGGAAGAATTTTGTATACCCAAAGTTTGATTATTTCCGCCTACGATTCGGCGATGTTTCGAATTGGCCCATTAAAAGCAATTGTAGTAAATGGAATAAACATAGACACCATTTATTCTAATATTCTTAATTTTTTTGCTGATTATCAGGTATTAAACCAAAATCTTGAAGCTAAGCTGGATACTTCGATTAACGAGCAAATTGTTCGAAACAAAGCGAATGTAGAGGCTCCTTTTACTTTCAAGGAATTGTGGTATAGAATCAAAAGTTTTTTCAAGGATTATTGGTTTGTGGTTTTAGCTGCAATTATTCTTTTGGTTTTTGGATTATACTATTATTATAAAATCCGAAATAAAGCCAAGGTAATAATGGATGCTCCAGAAGTTAGGTTAAAACCCGAAATAGAAGCCCTGCAATTGCTCGATTCATTAGCAGATAAGAAACTTTGGCAACAAGGAAAACTGAAAGATTATTATTCAGAATTGTCCGTTATTTTAAGGCATTATGTTGAACGACAATGGCATATTATTGCGTTAGAGGCAACAACTGATTTAATAAGAAAGCAAATTAAATTTCGAAATTTATTAGAAGCAGAGCAAGAGAAAGAGCTAAATGAAATGCTAACCCTTGCCGATTATGTAAAATTTGCTAAATATCAGACTTTGCCTGCTGAAAATGATAAAACACTTAAACGAGCTTACGCATTTGTAGAAGCTACAAAACCAAAAATTGTTTCTCAACCAGAAAATGAAATAGAAAAATGATGGGAATAAAATTTGCTCATCCGGAGTTTTTATATTTGCTGATATTACTGTTTCCGCTAATATTTTGGTATATTTTTAAATATAGCAAGAGTTATCCCACTATCAGCCTAAGTACAACAAAGGCTTTTTTGAAGCTAAAACCCGGACTAAGATGGTATTTACGCCACCTCATGTTTGTTTTTAGAATTTTGGCATTGGCTCTAATTATTTTGGTTTTGGCGCGTCCGCAGGCGCATTATGCAAAGCGCGATGTAATTACCGAAGGAATTGATATTGTTTTGGCCATAGACGTTTCCAGAAGCATGCTTGCTCGTGATTTTAAGCCAGATAGGATGGAAGCTGCTAAAGAAGTGGCTATAAAATTTGTGAGCGGACGAATGAACGACAGGATTGGTTTGATTGTTTTTAGTGGAGAAAGTTTTACTCAATGTCCGCTAACAACAGATAAGGCAGTGTTGGTAAATCTTATAAATGAGCTTGAATGCGGTATGATTGAAGATGGAACAGCCATTGGATTAGGTTTAGCCAATTCTATTACCCGACTCAAAGAAAGTACAGCCAAAAGCAAGGTTATTATTTTAATTACCGATGGCATGAACAACGCCGGCGAAATTGCACCATTAACGGCTGCTGAGTTGGCTAAGGATTTGGGTGTTAGGGTATATACTATTGGCATTGGCACAGTTGGTACTGCTCCATATCCGGTACAAACCATGTTCGGAATCGAATATCAGCAGATGGAAGTAGAAATTGATGAAAAAATGCTTACCGAAATTGCTGAAGCTACAGAAGGAAAGTACTTTAGAGCTAAATCGAAAATGGAACTTGAGAATGTTTATGAACAAATTGACCAACTTGAAAAAACCAAAATTCAGGTGCATCAGTATAGCCAAAAAGAAGAAAAATTTTTCTGGTTTGGCATTGTGGCAATGATATTGGTTGCAATTGAGATATTGCTTAGGTATACCATTTTACGAAATTTACCTTAATAGGAATAGTATGGAAGCAGATAGATTTATTTTTGCAGAAAAAAATATATTGATTTACGGTTCTATTGTATTGATATTCTTTATATTGTTGTTTTGGTTCTCGGTGATTATTCAAAGAAGAAAGCGCAAGAAATTAGGCGATTCGGCTATTATTGCCAAAATTATTTCTGGGAAATCTAATTTTCGTCTAATGAGCTCTTTTGTATTTGTTATTTTAGGTTTTGCTTTTATTGTATTGGGTCAATCAAGACCACAATTCGGAGCAAAATTAACGGAGAGCAAACTCGAGGGGTCTGACATTATGATTGCCCTTGATGTTTCCAATAGTATGAATGCCGAAGATATTAAACCCAACAGGATAGAAAGAGCTAAAATGGCGCTTTTGAAACTGGCCGATAAGCTAAACGGTGATCGTATCGGAATTATTATTTTTGCCGGCGATGCTTTTGTGCAATTGCCTCTTACAAACGATTACGGTGCTGCACGCATGTTTATTTCAAATGTTTCTACAAATATGATTGAAAAACAAGGAACTGCTGTTTCGGCTGCCCTCGATTTGGCCATGAAATCTTTTCAATCAGAATCCAAAGCCGGTAAATCGATTTTAATTATTAGCGATGGTGAGAATCACGAGGAAGGTGCCTTAGAACTTGCATCAGAAGCTGCAAAACAAGGTTTTGTAATCCATTCCATTGGTATGGGGCAGCCACAAGGAGCGCCAATTCCTGTGTATAATCAATTTGGACAAAGAGATTACTGGAAGGATAAAGATGGAAATACCGTTATAAGCAAGTTGAATGAAAACATGCTCATGCAATTGGCTAAGGCGGGAAACGGAATCTATGTGCGGGCCAGCACAAGTTCGGCAGGGCTAAATGCACTTTACGACGAGATTCAGAAAATGGAGAAGCAAAAGCATGAATCTAAGCAGTATGCGGAATACAACGAGCAGTTTCAGTATTTTTTTGGAATAGCTCTTTTGTTTTTATTTTTGGAGTTGTTTATCCTGCAACGCAAACCTAAGAGATTCGAAAATTTTAGTTTATTTAAGTCTGATATTATTTCAGCAGTTAAATCGAAATAAATCTTATTATCCATGAGTAGATTAGTGTTATTTATTATTCTGATGAATCTTGGTATTGTAAAAGTTCTGGCACAAGCAGAGAATGCCCAGATTAGAAAAGGAAACAAAGAATTTAAGAAAGCAAATTTTAGCAATGCACAAGTGAAGTATACCGGTGCGTTGGAAAAAAATCCGCTAAGTTTTGGTGCAAATTATAATTTGGGAAATACAGCATTTGTACAAAAAAATTACGAAGAAGCCACCAAGCATTTTGCAGAGATAAGCCAATTGAACGAAAACGCTTCTAACTTAGCGCTTGCCAATTTTAACTTAGGAAATAGCTACATGGCACAGCAAAAATATCAGGAAGCAGTGCAGGCCTATAAAACCGCACTAAAACATAATCCTGACGATTATGAGGCAAAATACAATTTATCTTATGCTCAAAAAAAATTGAAAGAGAGTCAGCAAAATCAGCAGAATCAGAATAAAGAAAATCAGCAAGACGAAAATAAGAACGAAAATCAGCAGAATAAGGAGAATAATGAGGAGCAGAATCAGGAGAAACAAGAAAACCAAAATCAGCAAAATAACGAAAATCAGAATCAAAATCAGCCACAAAAGCAAAAAATTAGTCCGCAGGATGCCCAGCGATTATTAAAAGCAATTGATGAAGCTGATAAAAAAGTGCAACAAAAATTAGCCAAAGAAAAAGCCAAGGCTAGTAAAACCAAGTTGGAAAAAGATTGGTAGTTTGACGCATGTAGGCTGAAAAACGAAAAAAGGGTGAAACGGACTTAGACTTTTATACCGTATTCACCCTTAAATATTTTAAGGATTACTGTTTTCTTCCGAAGCAATATAAATAACCATCACGGGAGGCAAGGTATAAGAATCCGTCTACCGCAATAGGAGTGGCATCAATTTCCATATTATCGAGCCTAGCAATAAGTTCCACGCTTGCATTCTTATTTATCCTATACAAAAGCAATCCATTGTCTAAGGCCACAATAAGCTTATTTTTTATAAAAATAGGCGTTGAAATAGTGCCTCCAATATACGATTTATACAATAGCTCAGGCATTGGAATCAGTGTTTTTCCATCTGTTCCGATGCCAAACATTCCTGAAATTTGATCGTGTTGCACAATATGCAAAAAACCGTCTACTCCAACAAAGGCTGCCAAGTGCAAAGAATCTGTTGTTGCATCGTTTACTGCTACAGAGCCAATGATGCCACCACGCCAATGAAACCATTTGCGGTTAGCCGTTGGATAGTACCAAACAACTGAATTTTCGGGTTTTTCTGAAGGATTCAACTTGTATACTCCACCGTTTCCGGGAATATAATCCTTTTCTACCGGAATGAGTAGATTGTTGTCGTAAGTAACCGTTGGAGTGCCATTTAAATCTGAACCTATATTGAAAACCCATGTAGTATCGCGGGCATGTGTATTATATCCATAAACCCTGCCGCTGCCGGCAGTTGTGTATACAAAATTATTTAGGAATACCGGCGCCGATTCTGTTTCGAGATTAGTGCCATGTGTTAAAGTATCACTTAAATTAAAGTATAATATCTCTTTGTAAATAAGCGGTTCTTTATATTTACCCACTTTGTGTGCTTTGGCCGGATCCGGGGAAAAAATAGTAAAAATTCCATTCTCAAGTGGAATGTAAGCTGTATCGTTTATTACTAAAACTGTTGCATCAACATCGCGACTATAGCTAATGGTTTGTTCCACGTTCATGCGCCATAGTTCTTTGCCGCTAAAATAGCTAATTGCCCTGAAACTATAGGCTTTATCGGCATCTAACGGATTGTCGGCACCACGGCGGCTTCCTTGCATAATCACATATTTTTCGTTACTATTTTTGGCATTTTGGTTTTCCCATATTGCGGGCGAACCTTTTAATATATCGTCGAATTTGTATTCCCAAACGATTTTTTGAGTTTCGATATCAATCTTTTTTAAGCCATAGTCAAAAGAAGGTTGAATGAGATAGTTTTTGTCGTTTTCTCTAATAAAAAGAGCTTGTCCTGTCCAACCAGCCCCTTTCCACATTCGGTTTGGGTCTCCATAAGCCGGACTTCGACCTTCGCCAAGCCACAATTTCCAAACGAGTGCTAAAGTGTCCGGAGCTTCATTTCCATAATAATTTCTCTTTTCGGAACCCAGATAGCTGCTTACAATAGGTTCAATATTTTGAGAATAAGTGCGGTGAGATAGAAGAAAAACAAGAATTGAGCTAATAATACTATATTTTATCATAATTTTTTGTTTTGGCTGCAAAATAGCATTAATTTAAATTTTTTGCATTGTAGCAACAAATTAATTATTGAATTATCACCAAAGGATGTTGTGCCATCTTATATTTCTGTGCGTAATACTCAAATTGAAAATAATATTTGCACATGAACCGATAAAATAAGAATTTTGCACTCTAAAATTATCATATAATGAAACGTGTTGTTGTAGGCCTGTCGGGAGGTGTTGATTCAAGTGTAGCTGCTTATTTGCTTAAAGAACAGGGATATGAAGTAATTGGCATATATATGCAAAATTGGCACGATACCACCGGCCTGCTATATGGCGATTGTGCCTGGACAGATGATGTGAACTTTGCCACTTTGGTTGCCAAAAGGCTAGAAATACCATTCTATAAGGTAGATTTAAGCCTTGAATATAAAAAACGAGTGGTTGACTATATGTTTGCTGAATATGAAAAAGGCAGAACACCAAATCCGGATGTTTTATGCAACAGAGAAGTTAAGTTTGATTTGTTTGTAGAAGTTGCTCAAAAATATGCGGCCGATTATGTGGCAACGGGGCATTATGCCAGAATTGAAGCATGCGAAGGAAGTGGAATTTTTCGTTTGCTTGCAGGAGTAGACAGAAACAAAGACCAGAGTTACTTTTTATGTCAGCTCAATCAGAAACAATTATCTGGTGCGCTCTTCCCGATTGGTCATTTGCAAAAGTACGAAGTTCGTGAAATTGCCACCAAATTGGGTTTGGCGACAGCACAACGAAAAGATTCTCAAGGTATTTGTTTTGTAGGTCAAGTAGATTTGCCATCTTTTCTGATGCAGCAGCTAAAACCTCGCGAAGGCGAAATAATAGAGATACCTTTAGATTTTCCACCTTATAGTATTGCATCCAATGGATTAGACGAATTATCGAAAGCCATTGTTTACAAGAAATCAGATGGCAAACTGGTTGGAAAGCACAGAGGAGCGCATTATTTTACCATTGGACAACGAAAAGGCCTTAATGTTGGTGGAAAAGCCGAACCCTTATTTGTGATTGCAACGGATGTGAATGAAAATATTATCTATACCGGTCAAGGTCAAAACCATCCGGGATTGTTTCGAAAGGCTTTATTTATTGAAAAAAAGGATGAACATTGGGTACGACCCGATTTAAAACTTCGGCCAGAGCAAAGTATGATGGTATTATGCCGCATCAGATACCGACAGCCTTTGCAAAAGGCTCAAATTCTTTCAGGCGAAAATGGACTATATATTTTATTTGATGAGCCGCAGCGCGGAATAACATCCGGTCAATTCGCCGCCTGGTATATTGACGACGAATTAATCGGTTCGGGCGTTATTCAGTGAAATAGGGTTGGAGCGCATCAATTAGTTCATGCGGTGGACGAATAGGGCGACGGCTTTTACCATCGATAAAAATTAAGGTAGCGTGCCCTTGGTTTATAAGTTCTCCCTCCTGATTAAACAAATTATAGTGAAACATCATTCTAACGCCGGGTAATTCTCTTACAGTTGTTTTTATAGTTATTTCGTCGTCGTAATAAGCAGGCTTAATGTACCTTGAATGAATTTCGAGTACCGGCATAAATATGCCCTGTTTTTCTAATTCGCCATAAGGTAAGCCTAATCTGCGAATAAGTTCAGTGCGTCCAATTTCGTAGAATTCGGCATATTTTCCGTGATAAACATAGCCCATTTGATCGGTTTCGCTATATCTTATTCTTACTTTGGTTTCTCCAGAAATCATAATTAAAATGGTATTTTTGTTAAATCAATATTTCCACCCGAAAGAATTAAACCAATCTTTCGATTTTCAAATATACGTTTATTTTTTAAAACTACGGCAAAAACTACAGCGCTTGATGGCTCAATAATAATTTTCATTCTTTCCCAAATAAGTTTCATGGCATGAATAATTTCGGCATCGCTTACAGTAAATATATCTGTAACATATTGCATAATAATGGGATATGTTTTGTCGCCCAGAGAAGTAAGTAAACCATCGGCAATTGTATAAGGATTTTCGGAAGCTATAAATTTATGTTCTTTAAAACTATTGAATGCATCATTTGCTCCTTCGGGCTCAGCTGCAAATACCAATGTTTTTGGCGAAAAATAGTGTGCTGCAAGCAAGGTTCCGCTTAATAAACCGCCGCCCCCAACTGGGCATACGATGGCATCCAGATTCGGAAAATCATCTATAAGTTCTTTGGCGGCTGTAGCTTGTGCTTCAATAATATCGTACATATTGTACGGGTGAATAACATGAGCACCGGTAAGTTTTACCACCTCATTTAGTTTTTCTTCTCTGGCAGCAAGCGTAGGTTTGCATAGGTATATTTTTCCGCCATAGTCTTTTACGGCATTTTGCTTTACCAGAGGAGCATTTTCGGGCATTACTATATGAGCATCAAAACCATGTACTTTGGCTGCCAGTGCAAGAGCCTGTGCATGATTTCCGGAACTATGGGTTGCCACAGCTTTTATGCCAGCATTTTTTTCAAGCAATTTTAAAATTGCATTGCTCGCTCCACGATATTTAAAAGCACCTACTTTTTGGAAATTTTCGCACTTAAAAAAGAGCTCGGCATGGGCCAATTTATTTAGTAATTGCGAGCTTAATACTGGAGTTCGATGTATAAATGGTCTAATTCTTTCGTGAGCTTGAAAAATATTTTCTTGAGAAGGAATTAATATTTCTTTCATTTTTAGATAATTAAATTGATAAATAAATGAATCAGTAAAATTAATCGGAATTTTCTTAAAAAAAAATGCAACTCAGGTTTGGAGATTAAAATAAAGAATCTATCTTTGCAACGCTTTTCGAAAAAAATACGAAATGACTCGCTAGCTCAGTAGGTAGAGCACATGCCTTTTAAGCATGGGGTCCTGGGTTCGAATCCCAGGCGGGTCACATTTGTCGAAAAGCATCGACTCGCTAGCTCAGTAGGTAGAGCACATGCCTTTTAAGCATGGGGTCCTGGGTTCGAATCCCAGGCGGGTCACAAGTCGATAAGTTTCTTATCGGCTTTTTTTTATTTCTATTTGAAAAAGCAACTTCTTTTCTTACTTTTACATCATCAAAGCAACACTTAATAATTACCAAAAATGATGAAAAGATTTCTTATCCTCGTTTTCGCGACATTTTTGTCGGGCTACGCTGTATCACAAAATTATACGATTAGTGGTTTTATTTCGGATGCCGGAACCGGCGAACGATTGGTGAGTGCCACAGTTTACGACGCGAATACTCTAAAGGGCAGTATATCAAATAACTACGGCTTTTTTAGTCTTACCCTTCCTGCCGGAAAAGTGAAATTTGTAGTTTCATACGTGGGATATTCTGCTTATTCTCAGGAAATTGAATTAAAAGCCAATGTGCAATTAAATGTAGCCATCGAAATGTCTACAGAGCTCGAAGAAGTGGTGGTTACCGAAAACAAGATTGAAAAACATGTAGAAAGCACCGAAATGAGCGTAGTAGAGCTGCAAATAAAATCAATTAATACACTTCCTGTGTTGCTAGGCGAAGTTGATGTGATGAAAACAATACAGCTATTGCCGGGTGTGCAGTCGGGAAACGAGGGAACAAGCGGAATTTATGTGCGTGGGGGTGGGCCCGACCAAAATCTTATTTTACTCGATGGAGTTCCTGTTTATAATGCAAATCATTTGTTTGGTTTTTTTAGTGTTTTTAATGCTGATGCCATTTCAAATATTAAGTTGATAAAGGGTGGATTTCCTGCTCGCTATGGCGGTAGGCTGTCGTCGGTAATTGATATTAAGATGAAGGAAGGAAATCAGAAAGAAATTGCCGGGGATGCCACAGTGGGATTAATTGCCACTAAGTTGACTCTCGAAGGTCCAATCATTAAAGATAAAACATCTTTTATTATCTCTGCAAGAAGAACTTATATCGATTTGCTAATTCAGCCATTTATTGCTGCGGCAGCGCTCACAGAGGGGGTTATTGTTAATGCCGGATACTTTTTTCAGGATTTTAATTTTAAAGTAAATCATAAGTTTTCTGAACGTAATCGTTTATACTTGAGTGCTTATACCGGAAAAGACCGCTTATATGCCAAGACCACAGAGTTGTGGGATGGCTCTGTTTATAAATACAATTTTGGTATTCAATGGGGAAATATTACATCTACCTTACGCTGGAATTATGTATTTAGCAATAAATTATTTTCTAATACTACCTTGACTTACAGTAATTATACCTTCGAAACCCCACTGGAATATTATTTCAAAGAAAAAATTAACGATGTATTTCAAACGGAGTCTTTTATTTTGAATTTTGCATCAGGCATACGGGATTACGCAATAAATGTTGATTTTGATTATATTCCATCCCCAAACCACTATATCAGGTTTGGTGCAAGCAATATCTACCATATTTTTAAGCCAGGGGTAAATATTATTAAACAAACTTCGGCATATACCGAAGCCGACTTGGATACAACATTCGGAAATGCCGATATATTTGCTAACGAATATGGATTTTATTTTGAAGACGAATTTTCTTTGTTCTCGAATGCCTTAAAAGTTAATGCAGGATTAAGAATGAATGGTTTTTATGTGAAAGGCAAAGATTATCAGTCGTTTGAACCAAGAATTTCGGCTCGTCAAAGAATCACCAGAAATTTATCTGTAAAAGCTGCCTATAGCCGGATGAGCCAATATTTACATTTGCTAACATCCAGTACCATTGGCCTGCCAACGGATTTGTGGGTTCCGGTTACAGATTCTATTCCTCCACAATTTTCGCAGCAATATGCATTAGGAATTTTTTATAATTTTCTCGACAAATACGCTGTGAGTGTAGAAGGATTTTACAAAAGCATGCACAATTTGATTGAATATAAGGACGGTGCCGATTATTTTAGTCAGAATACAAATTGGGAAAAGAAAATTGAAATTGGAGACGGGGAAGCCTATGGAATGGAATTTTTTGTAGAGAAAAAACTAGGTAAAACTACCGGATGGATTGGCTATACACTATCATGGAGCACCCGACAATTCGAAAATGTGAATTTTGGAAAAGAATTTCCATACAAGTACGACCGCAGACATGATGTAAGTTTTGTACTTACCCATAAATTTAGCGAGCGAATAGATTTTGGTCTTACATGGATTTATGGTTCAGGTAATACAACCACACTTTCGCTGGAAAAATATATGGCCGGCGGATATTCCAATTACGATTACTATATCAACCAAAGCTACTTTGAACCCATTGTGGTCGACTATTACGAGTCGCGAAACAGTTATCGGATGCCGGCATACCACCGTTTGGATTTGAACGTAAATTTCTCTAAAAAAGTAAAATATGGTACACAGATTATCAGTATAGGTGCCTATAATGTGTATAACCGTAAAAATCCTATGTTTTTAAATCTGGAGTACAGTAATGCGAGCAAGCAATTCAATTTGGTTCAGTATAGTTTTTTCCCCATAATTCCGTCTATTAGTTATAGAATAACTTTTTAAAAATCAGGCAATGAAAACAACATTAAGAATTATATATCTGGCTATTTTACTCTCTGCAATGACAAATCAGGCATGTAGAAAAATAATTCCCACAGACATAGAGACAAAAGATAAAAAAATTGTAATGAACGGACTTATTTCACCTTCGGGAATAGAAGTGCGTGCAAGTCTTAGTTTAGGATTAAATGATATAAGCAACGCAATAGAATATATCAACGATGCCGAAATGGTACTTTATAAAAATGATGAAGCTTTGGCGGTAATGGTGCGAAATAAATTCGATGATAAAGGTTTATATTATGTGCCTTATTTTACGCCGGAAATAGGCGTAGAGTACACTGTAAAAATTGAAAAATCGCCATATCAGAGTATTTCTGCCTCCAGCTATATTCCCGAAACAGTAAAGATAGATACAATTACTTATTTTAAAGAAACTGTTGCAGAAATTGGCTATACTTTTCTGGTATATTCGTTTTACCTTACCATAGACGATCCCAAAGAAACCGAGAATTATTATTTTATTGCTGACACTTCTGTGGTATATGATTATTATTATGATACATACTTGGAGAAAGACACCATGGTTCAAACTCAACAGGCAATTTACTTGCAATCTACAGATCCGGTTTTTGAAGGTGAAACAGAATATGCAGAATATTTATTATTTTCGGATGAAACCTTTAATGGCCAGAAACGCTCCTTGAAGGTGAGTATTGATGAGTGGGCATTCTCTGGAGATACTATTGATATGAAGTTTTATCTCTATTCCATTACCAAGGAGTATTATTTATTTCTAAAAAGCAGAGCCTTACAGTTGCAGCAAGACGAAATTTCCAGATTACTGGGGGCTACTCCAGTACAAATTTTTTCGAATGTTGAAAATGGCTTCGGGTATTTTGGTGGACAAAATTATAGTACGAAATCTATTGAGTTAGATGGAATGGAGAATAACTCTAAATATAAAAATATAGCAAAAAGGAAAGAATAAACACGCCTCTTGTGCGTTATGAAGATAATCTATAAGAACTTAATATTTTACATTATATTCTATATTAAGTTTTTATGAATTATTGCTTACAGCACCTAATGTAAGGGATAATGCAAAATAAGATATTTTAATTACATTAGCCTCTGCAAAAAATAGAGCAGAATATAGTTTAGAACATAAAACAGCAAAAAATATGAAAAATGGCTTGAGAAAAACAGGTGTACTTATCTTTACAATGATACTTGCATCGATATACGTGTTTGCGCAGAAGGAAAATGTAAAAATAGAGGCATATTTTAAGAATAATATCAGCAACGAAATTTCCCAGTATACTTTAGAAGATATAATCAGTCAGCAGGCATTATCAGCCGGAAATATTGCCAATAACTCAATGACTATTGCTTTAGAACTGGATGAGCCGGGTTTTTACAGATTGGCATTTTCGCAAAATCTGTATTTGTTATTAGCTATTCATCCCGGGTTAGAAATGAAAATTGTGGTTGATATGGAAAATTTTCTTGAGCCTGTGATTACCGGAAGTAAAGAAAATGCCGATTTTTACAAGGAAATAGCTGCCATTAGCGTGGTTTCTGTCATTGAGGATAGTATCGAATTTGTTTTTAACTCAAATTATGGAGTAAACGATACTTTAGCAGCTCAGGCAGTAATGCAATACCAATTACTGGAGATGCAGAAAAGATTAAGTATGCAGAATTTTATTAAGAATAATCCCGGATATTTGGTTTCATTGTATTTTATTGAGCAGTTGTCGATTGAAGAAGATTACGATATTTTTAAACTTTTGGCAGATTCATTGACACAAAAATATCCAAACAATGAATTTGTTATCAATCTAAAAACCAGAGTCGAGAAAGAGTCGCGATTGGCAGTAGGAAGTATTGCCCCCGATATTAAACTGCTAAACCCCGATGGAAAAGAAGTGGCACTATCTTCGTTGCGTGGAAAATATGTATTAATAGACTTCTGGGCAGCTTGGTGCGGGCCTTGTCGCCGCGAAAGCCCTAATTTGGTAAGTCTTTATGAAAAATATAATCAAAGAGGCTTCGAAATATTTAGTGTTTCGCTTGATCAGAGTCGCGAAGCCTGGCTTAAGGCCATAGAAGACGATAACCTGAGTAAATGGACACATGTTAGTGATTTAAAATACTGGCAATCGGAAGCGGCCAAAGATTATGGCGTTGAAGGTATTCCTTTTACAGTTTTGCTCGACAAAGAAGGACGCATTATTGCCAAAAGACTTAGAGGGCAGGATTTATTGGATAAAATGTCGGAACTACTTGATTAGTTAAAATGAAGAGCCTAGTGCTGATTATCAGTTTTTTTCTTGCTTTTTCTTCCATATCAGCTCAGAATATAATTGTTAAAGGGATTGTTACTGACCAAGGTAAGCAATCCCTTCCGTTTGTGAATGTTTACATCAGAAACACAGCCATTGGTACAATCACGGACCAAAAAGGACGCTTTGCAATATCCGTCCCCGCAGAAAAATTTCCGCTGACGCTTCAATTTTCGCGTATTTCGTATCAATCAGAAACAATTCAAATATCATCTATTACTGAAAATTCTGATTTAGAAGTATCATTATTGCTTATTTCGAGCGAATTAGAAGAAGTAAATGTTTCAAGTTTACATTTTAGAGCAAGAACTATACAGAGCATTACCCCAAAACTTGGCACAGTTCAAACATCAGCATCATCCGGAGAGATTGAGAATTTGATTAAAACTTTGCCTGGTGTGTTTAGCGGAAACAGCATGAGCTATCAGTATTCCGTTAGAGGCGGTAATTACGACGAAAATCTTGTGTATATAAATGGAATTGAAATGATGCGCCCACAATTGGTGCAAAACAGTCAGAACGAAGGAATTAGCTTTATAAACGCTAATCTGGTTGGGGCTATTTTTTTTTCTGCCGGTGGCTTCGATGCCGAATATGGAGATAAACTATCATCGGTGCTTGATATTCGCTATGAAAAGCCACGAGCCCTAAACTACTCATTTCAGGCCGGACTTTTGGGGGGTACATATTGGTATAAGCAACGTGTTTCCGATAGATTGGCTTTAATGAGCGCATTAAGATACAGAAATACAAAATATTTAAGTAAATTTTTGCCTGAAAAAGGCGATTACTTTCCCCAATCTTTTGATTTTCAGAATTTAATATATTGGAATTTTTCCAGGAATTGGCTTTTAGAGTTTTTCAATTACACTTCATCGAACAGTTATCTGTTTCAGCCAAAAGAAAGAAAATCCGATTTTGGAACTATACAAGAAGCTTACAATATCAATATATATTTTGACGGAAGCGAGCAGAATAAATATCTAAATCTGATGAATGCCATTACATTTCGCCACCAAAAGAACGCACTAAAGCTTGATTTTGCTTTTATTTCCAATAACCTTAAGGAATCATTAAATCAAGACATTATGGCGCAATATTGGCTCAACGAATTAGATAAGGAACTTGGGAGCGAAACATTGGGCGATAGTTTGTTGAATTTGGGAGTTGGAACAAGTCTTAATCATTTGCGAAATAGTTTATTTGCCAATTTATATACTTTTCAGTCTAATACAGCCTTTATTAAAGACAATTTGATTTTAAAAGCCGGCGTTACGTTCCGAAAAGAATATTTTATTTCCGATTATAATACTTGGGAAATGATAGACTCAGCGGGCTACAGCTTGCCCGATATGTCAGACCAATTGGCGCTATCCTACAGTAATAGCTATAGTGTTGATATTGAGCAATTTCGTGTGCAAGGATATTTGCATAGTGAATATGCTGAAAATATTTCGTGGGGTAGATTAATTTTGGCAGCCGGCCTGCGTTACCACCAGTTAAAATGGCATTCAAAGCCCATTATAAGCCCACGCCTGCGATTGGCCATAAATCCTGAAGCTTGGCCGCAAGCAGTTTTCCGTGTGTCGGCAGGCTTATATTATCAACCGGCATTTTATAGAGAAATAATAAATCTCAATGGAGAGTTGAATAATAAGCTCCGCGCACAACAATCAATACACCTTGTTTTTGGAAGCGATATAAAACTTAATATTTGGAGTAGGCCATTTTTACTTACAAGCGAATTGTATTATAAAATAATGCCTTATGTGTATATTTATGAAGTAAATAATTTAAAAATAGACTATTATCCCAATCAAGAGGCCGGCGCTTATGCTTACGGAGCAGATATAAAATTAAGTGGAGAATTTGTTCCGGGCATGGAGTCGTGGTTTAGTATCTCGTATTTAAAAACTGCCGAAAACATACTGAATGATGGTCATGGGAATATTTATAGGCCAATGGATCAACGTATTACGGCGCATATTTTTTTTCAGGATTATTTACCTGGAAATGAGAGTTATAAAGTAAATCTGAATTTTAATTTTGGAAGCGGCTTACCTTATGGACCACCACATTTTCCGAGATTTATGTCAACCGGACGTATGCCATTTTACGAACAACTTGATTTGGGAATCAGTAAAAAAATAGAGCGAAACAAATATTCGAAAACCCGTTCACATTTTTTGTATAAAAATATTTGGTTAAGTGCAGAAGTATATAATTTATTCGATGCCAATAACGTAATTGGTTATTATTGGGTAAATGTGGCGCCTAACCAAGCCTTGCTATATAATTCTATCAGCCAGTTGTATCCGGTACCAAATTATGCTGTGGGAAGAATGTTTAATGTAAAAATGCAAATTGAATTTTAAATAAAAGCCAAATTTTTATTATATTTGACAAAAACCAGATACATGAAATACTTAGGTGTAAAGAAAGAGAGTAATAAACAGATTTTTAAACTGATAAAGCCATATTTTAACCAAAAACTAGGTGAATATACTCATCAGAGAATCACCCAGGATTGGCATTTTCACGGTTTAGGTTTTGTAAGAGGCGATATGACTTATGTATTTGGTATCAATATTGGTTTCTTCCGTCTTGAACCCGGTGAGCATTTTAGTCATTTGGGAATGAATATTCTTGTTAGAACCAACGGAGTAAATCAGGAATTACGGAGCAAGTACCGTGCTTTTTTTGCTCAACACCTACAAGGATGGAGCCAACAATCGGAAACAAGCTATTCCAGCGACAGGGGTGGAGTAGGTTCGCAGTTTCCAAAATACGAAGCAATTAATAGTTTTAGTAGTCAGGAAGATATATTAACGTTTCTTCAAAGCTCCATAGACTTTGTATACAATAATGTTTACCCTGCGATTTGGGAGAATGAAGGCAATTTGTTCGATGGAGTTGATGTGGCTAGTCCACCATGGGAGACTTCCTTCCTTGAGCTTACAGATTTGCAATTAGGTCGTTCCAAGTATTCTGCGCGTCAATAATGAGTTTTTTATATCCGGGTTTTTTGTGGGCACTTTTTGCACTTGCAGTGCCGATTATTATTCATATAATCAATTTACGCTCATACGTAACTGTATATTTCAGTAATGTAGATTTTCTTACGGATATAGAAAAAGAAGCAAAATCCAAAGTTCTGCTAAAAAAATGGCTTTTATTGCTTATCCGATTATTGGCCTTAGCAGCCATGATAATTGCATTTGCTGTTCCCGTTAAACGAGTGGGTGGGCTTGTTTCATCAACAATAAATCAGAAATATATTTTTTGTTTGGATAATTCTATGAGCCTTACGGCAAATAGAAATGCCGTTAGATTACTGGATTTTGCCAAAAACAATGCCAATCAGCTGGCAAGTTCATTAAACAGGAGTTCTCAATTCTACTTTATCACACACCAAAATACATCTTTTAGTCCGGAACTTACCAAAGACCAATTGCTAAGCGAAATTAAAAAATTGGAGACAGCGCCAAAATCGGGTATGATAAGTGATTTACTTAATCGAGCGCAATTAATTGTTCAGCAAGATACAACATCACAATACCAAATATTTTTATTTTCCGATTATCAGCAATCAAATACAGATTTTCAGGAGTTTAAAATGGCACGGAATGCTTTTGTAAATATTGTAAATCTTGAACCGGATAAGATTAATAATGTTGCCATTGATTGCGTTTGGACAGACAATCCGAACCATTTGTTTATGCAAAGCGAAATTCTGCATATCCAATTACGCAATTACAGTCAGCAACTAATGGAAAATCTGCAAATAAATCTTTTTATTAATGATAGCAGCAGAGCCTATACCGTTGTTTCAGTAAATGCGAATTCATCAAAAAAAGTGAGTTTTCCGTATAAAAATACCGATAAAGGCATTGTAAAAGGCCATATTTCTATAAAAGACGATGGTTTTCAGTTCGATAATAAGGCCTATTTCTCTTATTTGGTTAAACCAAAAATCAGTGTAAAAGTGCTTGCCGAAAAAGAGCAAGACTGGCTTTTGCGTTTTTATGGAGATACCACTTATTTCAGATCATCATTTTACACGACTTTTAGCGAAATGAAAGCAAAATCGGAAATTAGCGATTTGTTGGTGATAAATGAGTTGCAGTATTTTGGCTTCGAGGAGCAGGAGTATCTTCTTGAGCATTTGCGTACTGGTAATTCGGTTATTTTTATTCCTTCGATGCAAAATCACCTTACAACCCGATATAATTCCATATTAAACGAATTAGGTGCATCGTCTATAACTGCTTTCGACACCAGTACAAAAAATATTGCCTATATCGACTTTGAAAACCCTTTGTTTAATAGCGCTTTAGAAAAGCAACACAACTATATACAATTGCCTTTTGCCAAAAAGAAGTTTGGATTTAGCGCCCCGCAAGTTAACGAAAGGTATTTGCTCAGGTTTACTGATAAAACGGTTGCGCTATCAGAGATTAAGTACAAAGGTGGAATTTTTTATTTCTTTAGTTTTTCCTTATCTTCCGAAAATTCCGATTTTATAAATCATCCGATAATTGTTCCAATTTTATTTAATGCCGGTTTTTTAAGTAATTCGGCACATGCTATTAGCTACAGAATAGATGATGGAATAAATATAAAAACACCTGTTTTGTATGAATCAAGCTATCAAGAAAATATAATATTACGACACGCAGAAAGCGGTGAGTTTTTTATTCCGGGCATTTCATCATCTTTCGATAACAGGCTAGCGATATCTTTTTACAATCAGCTAAAAGATGTTGGAAATTATTACGTGACAAGTAAAAATCAGGATATTTTTTGTTTATCGTTTAATTATCATCCGCGCGAATCAGATAATATATTTCTAAGTAACCAGAAGATTGAAGAGCAATTGGCCTTAAACAGCTTAGACAATTATGGAATTTTTGCATCTGAGCTAGAGAAGCTTGGAGAAAATGGTGCCAATGAATTAATAGAAAAGAATTTCTGGCATTATTTTGTTATTCTGACCATTTTATTATTGATGTTGGAAATGGTATTGGCCAGATATTGGACAAGAAATCAGAAGCTTTAAAATAAAAAACGATTTTCATATTTATCGGTTAAATTCCTTTAGAAAATTCAGAAAGAATTCAACCGATATTTTTTTTTAACGTTTACATTTCGGATACTTTCATCATTTTGTCTTCAATATCGTGCACTAAATCAACAAAATGGGGATTACGTTTTATATCACGGCCTCTATGGAATGGCAAATCCACACTTGTATGGTGCACAATATTACTCGGAGCCGTAGACATAATGTAAATATCATCACCCAAATAAACGGCTTCGGAAATATCGTGCGTAACAAGAATAATGGTAGGCTGAACTTTTTCCCAAACATCAATAAGAAAATCCTGCATGTGTAATCTGGTTTTAGTATCCAGCGCACCAAAAGGTTCATCCATAAGCAAAATCTGATTGTTTACGAGCAAACTTCTGGCTATGGCCACCCTTTGTAATTGCCCGCCTGAGAGTTTCGGATATTGAGCATATTTTTTTTCGTGCCCTTCTAAACCCACAATCTTAATCATTTCCATAGACTTTTCAGTTCTTTCGGCTTTGCTCATATTCTGAAACTTTAAACCAAGTGCTACATTATCGAGCACTGTCATCCAAGGAAAAGAAGAATACTGCTGAAAAACCATTCCAATACGGTCGTTGTCGTTTCTTGGAACACCATTAATCAAAACAGACCCTGATGTAGGGGTTTGTAATCCAGCAACATATCGTAGTATGGTTGATTTTCCGCAACCCGAGGGCCCAAGCAAAATAACAAATTGACCCTGATTGGGTTTATTTTCAATTAATAGATTAAAATCTTGAATAATAAAAGATTTTCCAACATCGTAAGATTGTGCGGCGGATTTTATATCGATAATATCTGGTAATTCGGTATTTAAAAACTGTACAGCCATAGTTTTAATATTTATGTGGATTGAGTTTTCTGTCTAATTTGGCGAATAATAAGTCTTGAACAAAGCCAATAATGATAATAAGTAGCAAGAGGGCAAACACATGGTCGAGCCTGCTGTGTCTGCGGGCTGTAAAAATGAGTGCACCAATACCGCTTTCCTTATTAACTGTTTCAGCAACAATAATGTAAGTCCACGAAATAGCTGTCAATACCCTAATATCGTCGAGCAGGCGCGAAAGCACATGTGGCCAGTATACATATCTAATGGTTTGCCAGCTAGTAGCTCCAAGGGTAAATGCTGTTTGCTTGTATACTTCTTCAACTTCGTAAATCCTTTGAACTACCACTGGTAAAAGAAAAACAAAAATACCAAAAGCCAAAAATTGAACTTTCATATTTAGGTCGATACCAAACCAGGCAATAAATAATCCGGTAACAGCCGCAAGTGGAACAAATCGAATGGCATCAATATATCTGCTTAAAAGGCCGCGAAAGAAGGGGATAAGCGCAATGATAAAACCTACGATAATAGAAACTGCAATAGCCTCCAGATAGCCGAGTATATTTAGCAAAACAGAGTATAAAGTGTTGAATAATAGGCTGCTAACGCTAAGTATGCTACTTATCTGAGCATTTTTCACTACATCAAACTCGTATTTAGCTAAATCAACCGGACTTAATATTTTGCTTAATTCTGCGCTAAAAGCATCCTTATTTCCAAAAGTTTTATCGAGCAAAGGTGCAAGATTATTTAATATAGTAAGCGGAACACTATCATTTTTGAGCACTTCGATTGAGCTATTGGAAAGCAAATATTTTTGGGAAACCGTAAGATTAATTTTATCAGCAGCTAATTCTTTAAAAGAAATTAAAACGGCTCCCGGAGCAGGTAAAATACCTTTTTGAACCCACGGCTTTTGATGATAATAATCGAGCTGTATGCCTGGCAAATCTGATGTTCCGTTTTGAATAAAGTTTTGATTATCTGCAGATTTAGCAGCGTTAAATTCAATTGAGTTTGTTTTTCCGGCTCCATCAGTGAGCTTTAGCGTATACTTACCATCTTCAGGTATCTTAAATGTGCTAAGGTTTTGTGCTTCAATAATGCTTTTTTTATCAGCGTTGAGCAGTTCAAAAGTGTAGGGTGGGTTTCCGCCAACAGCATTAAATTCTATTCGTCGATTTACAAATGGGTAAGTAAATAACCACCAGACAAAAAGAAAGAAGATAAATCCAGCAAGTTCGATGAGCAGTCTTTTTTTCTTAGAGATACCTGCACCGATTTTAAATAATTCTTTCATAGATAAAAATGTTTTCGATTATTGATGAGCACTAAATTACAATAAAATACTGAAACAAAAAACCCCATTGAAATATCAACGGGGTAATAAGAAAATAAAGCGTTTTTATTACTTTGCAAGTAGTTCAAAATCTGTTCTTCGGTTTTTTGAACGACCATCTGCTGAATTATTGTCTGCAATTGGCTTATCAGGTCCATTACCAACGACAATAAAGCGTTTAGCATCAAATTTGTGCTCACGTACAAGATAATCTACAACCGCTTGTGCACGTTGCATCGATAATTTTTTGTTTACATCGTAATTTCCTGTGTTATCTGTATTACCTTCGATTCTAATTCGGGCATTTCCAAAACCTTTGGCAATATCCAAAAATTCGTTGTCGATAATATACTTAGCATTTTCATCGAGCATATATTCTCCTGAACGGAACGAAATAGAAACACGTTTGGTAGAAATAGCTTCGGCTTTTTTTACTTCTTCGCTTGCTTCGGTAAAAGTGGCCACACCTTCGGCACTATGTTCATTTCCGTTTAAGGATAAGCCTTGAATAAAAGATGGATCGGCAACCAAACGCCAGCTTGGAATACGGTCTTTGATATAACTTATTTGTTGGTATTTTAAATCCATTTTGTTGTATAAAGCTTCACCGGTAACACCTGTGTAAGATGGATTTAATCCAAAGAAGTTGATATTATCGCCATAAGTACATAAACGAGTGTTGTTAATTGCATCGTAGCAGAAATCTTCGGGCTGACCTAAACCAGCGGCAAGTATTTTTGCAGCCTCTTTTTTTGCTTCGTCCGAATTGTTTAATTCTGCGGCACCTCTCATCCATCCTTCTACGAAATTGCGCACATCTTGTCTGTTGGCATCAAGATATGATTGTTTGGCAACAAAAACGTCGGCAATAATATGCGATGCGTTTTTGGTGTTTTGCAAAATTTTTGAACCCGACACTTTGGCAACACAGTCTACGTCGTCGGGGCTCCAAACAACCGCAGCATCTACTTGTCCTTTTTTAAACAAGTCGGCGGCATCAATAGCCGATGGCACAATTTTGGTCTGGATATCTGTAGGTTTTAGATTTCCGGCTTCGAGCAGCCATAGTAAAAATGTGTGGCTTGGAGTCATTTCGGCAAAGGCTATGCTTTTACCTTTCAAATCGGCCACAGAATTAATACCACGGCGAACCACAACTGCATCGCCACCTCTTGACCAGTCGGCCTGAAATACCACTTTGGGATTGTATTCTTGTAGGCCGCTAACTTCGGTTGTAAAAGCATCAATAGTTGCCCATAAAAGGTCAACTTTATCCGATTTCCATGCATCTCTGGAAGCGTTAAAATCGTCGAGCACCAAGAATTCTACATTAAAACCATATTCTTTAAGGAAGCGTGAATTGGCATTTGGTTTAAACCCACGGTTGAAATATTGTCCGCCGGCGTATCCTCCCCAGGTAACAACGCCAATTCTAATAACCTTTTCTTTTCCGTTATAATCTGTTGCAACATACTCGTTTTCGGTGTTGTTGTTGCTACCGGTAGAAACATTGCTAAAATCAATCAGTTTAAAATGTTTTACTGCAAATGCTGCGGCAGCAAGCACAACAGCTACTATAAGAAGTTTGGCTAAAGGTGTCAGTTTTGTTTTCATAATTTATTTTTGTTTTATTATTAATCAAAAAGATTAGAGTAATTGCTTATGTTTCCTATATCTTTATCTTTTTCTTTATCAAGTGGTTGAACATCAGATTCGGGCATTTTTGCATCGCCTAAAAGGAATGAAACGCCTTCTTTCTCCATTTTTTCAAGTAGGTCAAGTCCTTCTTGTTCGTAAATTCCATTCTGAAGGTCAATGCTATCAATAAAGCTACCCGAAATTTCAATAAAGCGTTCCATTTCACCAATTTTGTTGTGAACGTCTTCTGCCAGGGCTTCTGTAGCCATATCAAAAATCATTTTCTTATCGGTATCACCCTTAATAATATTCATGGCACGTTTCATTGCGTTATGACCGGCTCTGATGGCAATAGCCTCCTGCTTACGCATTCTTACTTCGTTTTCGGTATCTTTTATCAGATATTCGGAGTTTTTATGAATTTTGCTCAATACTTTGTAGAGTAATTCCATTTTGTTTAGCAAAACCTGATATTTTTCGTTGGAGTCGCGTAAACGTCCATATTGACGGGTATTGATGGCCACAAGTTCCATATTGCCTTTTTTCTTAGCAGCTTCGGCTACCTTAAGGCTTTGCTCCATTTCGCTTTGGTTGGTAAGAATAATTCTTTTCAATTTACTCATCTGACCTTTGAGCTTGGCCACATGGGCATCCATTTCTTTCAAATTTTTATACAAATACTCGATATAAGATTCCAGCACTTTTATTGGGTCTAGTTGCACAAAAAGTCCGGTAATCCAACGCATAAAACTTCTGTACATAAACCATATCAGATTTCTGAATTTTGGGTCGAGTATTACATAAAGCATTAGGCCAAGTACAACCAATAGGGCAACAAATGTGATTGTGTTTTGGGTTAATGCAATTAAAAAAGTAAGAATCGGATTAGCATAAGCAAAAATTAATACAGCTGCTGCTATAAGAAATATCGTTCCGGTAATGCCTTCGGGCCTTTTCCAAAAGCTTTTAATCTTTTGTGAAGTTTGATCGTCAACCATGTTTTAGATAATTTAGATTTGAATAAATTGTTTAACTTTACTGATATTTGATTTAATTTTTTCCACCATATATTGGTATGTGGCCACAAATTCCTGTTCTGTTGTTTTTAGTTTAGTTTCTGCTTCAACGATACTTGTTTCCAAAGAAGCAATTTTATCCTGAGTTTCAGAAATTTCTGCGCTTAATTTTTCAATCATTTTAGCTCTATTCATATTTTCAGCTTTGAGCTTTTCAATATCGCCTCTGTTTTGGGTTAAAACGGAGTTCGAACGCTGATTTAGCGCTTCGTAGAATTTTTTATGCTCATTTTCGAGTACTTTTACATAATAATCGGCACTTTCGAATATTTTGTTATAGGTTAATCCTTTGGTCGAAAGGGTGCTGTAGGCAGTTCTATATTTTAGTTCGTCTGTTAACGGTAAATCTTTTAAAGACTGCACTGCTCCAATAAACTCCAGATAATCTTCGCCTGGTAAATCGGAATTTTGAATGGCAATTGAAAGACTTTCTAATATTTTATCATTAAGTTGTGCTTTGGGCGTTACTTCCGTTTCGGATTTGGTTTGGGGCATCTCAATATTTTTGCCCGAGCGCTTGGTTGCATCAACTACCTGAATGTTTTCATTGCCTGTTTTCTCTTTTTGCTTCTGTGGCTCAGGTTTTTTCGATTCTTCTTCCTGTTCTACAATAAATAGTTTTTTAATTCTGCTAAAATCCATAATGCATAGTTTATTACATACAAATATAATTAATTGATAGCAATTAGCTGTAATAATGTATAAAATTTATTTATTAACCAAATTGTTTTCACGCAAAATTGCTTTTGATACCCATGGCTCAGGTATCATTCTCCAGTTATTATTTACTTGTAAATCAATATTTTGTATTTCCTTTAGATATTCCATCATATAATAACGTAAATCTTTTTCAGTCGAAAAAACTATGCGCGATGATAAATCCTGGCGGTTTATTCCGGCACCTTCAGTAAGATGTCCTCCGCCGCCGTTACCTCTGTATGAATTTATGGCCACTTTGTATTTAGTATTCAATTCGAATTTTGTTCCATCGCTTAGTTTCTCAATTTTGATTCTTTCTCCTGCTTTTTTAGTTAAATCTACAGTGTAATCAATGCCTTCGGCGGAATCGAAATTATAACCCGGATTTTTTAAATTTTGGCCATTTTCGGCGAATTGCAAAAGTGTATCTTTTTCCGATTGCATTGTATTTACCCATAGAGAATAAGAATATTCAAGATAATTTTTTATTTCCAGGCCTGATAACTCCATGGTATAGAGCAGATTTTCGTATCTGTACAGATTAAATAGTTCTGACATCAGAATTTTTCCCGGATTTATGTTCATTTTGGTTTGCAAGGGCGCTGCAAAAGAGATTTGTGCGTTTCCAATTTTTAGTTGCAAGTTGTGAATCAAATCCATAAATTCATTATCCTTATAAAATATGTTTTTTGTAGATAATGTATCATTTAATGTAGCAATTTCCTCGTTCACATAGGCATCAATGCGGGCAATATCTTTAGCAAAATGATTTATAAATCCCGAATCGGGCACGAAATCCGAAACATTTATCAAATCGCCGAATGAAAAAAGTTCGTATTCGTGTTTTTTTTCGTTCCACTGCAGGTTAATGCTTAAATGAGCTAGATTTTGCGCTCGTGATCCGGGGTTGAGCAACCACACAGTATCGCCCGATTGAGACACAATTTTTTCGGCAAGCGGACGGTGGTCATGTCCACAAATTACGGCATTAAATCCATCAACCGTTTCTGCAATATGCCGCGCAGCATCTTCGGCCATTTTGGGAGCATTACTTTCTCCGGCACCGGTATGAAAAAGGCCAATAATGATATCCGGATCGTGTTTTTCTTTGGCCACTTTTATCCAAAATTCGGCCGACTCCTTTAAATCCATAAATTCAATACCCGAATAAATATTTTGCGGCAACCAATACGGAATATGGGGTGTAATTAAGCCGATCACAACAATTTTAATTTTACTACGGATTAAAAAAGCATAAGGTTGGAAATAAGGCTGTTTTGTACTATCTATCATGGCATTGCCGGCCAGCCATGGGAAATCCGAATGGTCAACAAGTTTATCGTAAACCTGATGTCCGGCTTCAATATCATGATTACCAAGGCTTGCAGCATCATAGCTTAAATAATTCATTACCCTGGCTACCAAATGAGTATTTAAAGTATCGATAAAATTTGCGAAATATACACTTGGTTGACCCTGAATAATGTCGCCATTATCAAGCAATAGCGTAATGGTATCTTTTCTGCTTCTCTGATGATTTAGAAATGTACTTACATGTGCTAATGAAGCATTTAGGCTGTCCTTTTTTAAATAATCATAGGGAAAAAGCACGCCATGAACATCGGATGTAAAATAAAAATCCAACACATGATTCTTATTTTCCTGTTGACAGCTACTAAAAAGTAATACTAAACTAAGTAAGAAAAAAAATGTTTTTTTCATTTAATAATGTAATTAATTGGTATATATCTTATTTTTGAGTAAAAGCACCCGCAGACCATAGTTGCACAAATTTTTATACATTTTATGGCATAATCAAAAAGCTGATTGTTTTTTTATACATTCGCAATAATTATTTATTTATGGCCTGTAAAGATATAATTTTAGAATTAGCTTCGAAAATATTAAATTCAACACAAATAACTTGTTTTGAGTTAAACCCATCTGCGTCAGGTAGAAAATACTACAGGTGCAGCAATTCTGTTGAATCAATACTTATTGTATATAATCTAGATGTTGATGAGAATAAAGCCTATATCAATTGGACCGGATTTTTAGAGAATAACGGCATAAATGTACCCAAGGCTTCATTTTTTGAGAATCCTAATTTCTATGTTGTTCAGGATTTGGGAAAAAATACATTATTCGACGAAATAATCGATTCTTTTTCTGGCAAAAATCAATTAAATGTTGAACATCTATTACAATTAAGCCTTAGTCAGTTGGCACGACTACAATTTTTACAGGCCGAAGCTCTAAATATTTTTTATCCTATTAAATATGTAAGCGAGAGAGAATTATATTGGGATTTGAATTATTTTAAGTATAATTTTTTAAAAATTGCTGATGTAGGTTTTCATGAAGCGCATTTACAGGACGACTTTGATAACTATATTCTACGGATGAAAGAATTTGGGCTTAAGGGCTTGCAATTTCGTGATTTTCAATCAAGAAACATCATTTTGTATGTAAATGATGTATATTTTATTGATTTTCAAGGAATAAGAATTGGTGATGTAGTTTATGATGCCGTTTCATTACTGTATCAATCTAGGTTAAAATTGTCCGATAAGCTTATCGAAAAATTAAAGGAATATTATAAATCAGAATTAGCAAAATATATTTCTTTCGACAAGCAGGTGTTTGAAAAGGATTGGCACCTGCAGGCGCTTTTCAGAAATTTACAAACCTTGGGAGCCTACGGTTTACTTGGCATGGTTAGAAACAAGCACATGTTTCAACAACCTTTGCAAAATGCTATTCAGCGGCTTCATTCCTTGTTGCAAAAGTCCGATTTTGATGATTTTCGCGAAATAAAAAAAATTTCTTTACAACTATTTAATAATAAGCAAATTAAGCAATACATGAACACAGCAAATCTTCAAGTTAAAATACAGAGTTTTTCTTTCAAAAAAGGGGTTCCATTAGACGAAACCGAGCATGGCGGTGGATACATATTCGATTGCAGGGCGGTTAATAATCCCGGCAGGGTAGAAGGCCTAAAACAAAAAAATGGCAAAGACCTTGAAGTTATCGAATTTTTGGAAAATGAACCAGAAATGATTGATTTTTTGGGCGATGTTTATGCTATCGTTTCAAAACATGTGGATAAATATTTGCTTAATCACTACGAGTATTTAAGCGTATCTTTCGGATGTACAGGTGGGCAACACCGCTCCGTATATTCATCAGAAAAATTAGCCCTTTATTTGCAAAAGAAATACGCATCAAAAATATCTATATCATTATCTCATAGAGAATTATCTAAATGAAAGCCTTTGTTTTAGCTGCCGGTTTGGGCACAAGATTAGGATATCTTACCAATAATAAACCAAAGGCCTTGGTAGAGTACCGGGAAAAAACACTCTTACAGTGGGTTATAGAAAAGTTGAAAAATGAAGGATTTACGCAAATCATTATCAATATTCATCACTTTGGAGAGCAAATAATTCAGTTTATTGAAGCCAATAATTCATTTGGGCTAAATATTTATTTTTCAGACGAGCGGGCTATGTTGCTCGATACCGGAGGGGCTATTCTGCATGCAAGTCATTTGCTAAGTGATACTTCAGATATACTAATTTATAATGTTGATATACTGAGTAATATTTCTTTGGAAAAACTTGTAAATTATCATCTTAGGAATAATGCTTTGGCCACATTATCTTTAAGTAAGCGAAATAGCAGCCGACAATTGCTTTTTAATACAAACTTTGAGCTAAAAGCATGGAAAAACATACAAACAAATCAAATTAAAGGAAAATATTCCGAGGGTTTAGATGCATTTTCATTTAACGGAATCCATATCATTTCGAATCAGATTTTTCGTCAGATTACCGAAAGCGGAAAATTTTCTATCATTGATTTATATTTGCGTCTGGCCGAAAATCAGTCTATTTTAGGGTATTATACACCTGAATACTATTTTCGTGATATGGGAAAATTAGCTGATTTAATGGAATAATGCACCTAATTGAGCACAAGTTAGGTTAATAAGCAAAAAAAAGCAATAGAATGAAGAAAATAATAATAACAGGTTCAGCGGGATTTATTGGCTATCATTTAACCAATCTTCTTGCAAAGTGCAATAATTATGAGATTATTGCCATAGATAATATAAATTCATACTATGATATACAGTTGAAATTAGACCGCTTGGAACAGCTCGGTATTTCTAAAGATTTACTAGCCGAAAATCAACCAATAAAAAGCTTAAAATATAAGAATTTAGTTTTTTATAAAACAGATTTAAATAATTTTCATCAGTTGGAGAAAATATTTAAATATATTTATCCGGAAGTTGTTTGTCATTTGGCAGCACAAGCAGGTGTTCGCTATAGTATTTCGCATCCCGAAGAATACATTTCGAATAATATTAATGCATTTTTTAATATTCTGAAATTGAGCACCGATTTTTCTGTTCATCATTTAGTATATGCTAGTAGTTCAAGTGTTTATGGTTTAACAGGAGAACAAATCTATTCAGAGCATCAAAGCACCGAAAAGCCAATAAGTTTATATGCAGCAACCAAAAAGAGCAACGAATTATTGGCTCACGTTTATAGTCATATTTACCAGATATATACTACCGGATTGCGATTTTTTACTGTTTACGGCCCATGGGGCAGACCGGATATGGCGCCAATCTTGTTTTCAAAAGCAATCTTGTCAGGCGAAGCCATACAAGTTTTCAATAATGGTCATTTAGAAAGGGATTTTACTTATATTGATGATATAGTTAAGGGGGTAGAATCAGTTATAAATAAAGATATTAACCTACGAGATGAATATTTCAAAATATATAATATCGGACGAGGAAAACCCGAAAAACTGATGCATTTTATTTCGGAGCTAGAGAAAAGTTTTGGAATTACAGCACAAAAAGAATATTTAGAGATGCAAAAAGGTGATGTTTTGAAAACTTTTGCCGATATTTCGGAATTAAAGAACGATTTTGGGTATTCGCCTCAAACCAATATAGAAAAGGGAATACCCGAATTTGTAAAATGGTTTAAAATTTACTATGATTACAATTAAAATTCCTTCAAATTACCGGGCAGAACGAGCCTATTTGCTGCATATTATTTTTGAGGACAGGTTGGGTATAAGCTATGAGGTAGAGCCTGGCTCCGAAAATCATACAATCATTGTTTTGCCAAATGGCAATACCATTATTTTCGAAGATCATTTTTTTTCATTGTACAATGAAAATAAGTCCTATTTAAGCGAAGAAAATTTACCTGCACAGGTTGATTTTTTGGTCAATCGGGATTATTTTCAAGATGGCCTTGCTGTTTTTTTTGGATTGGCCGAGATGGAGATACAGGAAAACCAAATTTTACTAAAAGCCGATTTACCTGCACAGATATTTTTTCTGCTAAGTCGCTGGGAAGAAAAAGTAATACAAGAAAGAGATGAATTAGGCCGTCCGAAAGAAAAAAGCCTTTTTGTTGTAAAATTGCATTTAAACGAGCGCCCTTTGGTCGACGAGTATATCACAGCCATTGCATCGTTAATACAAAAATCTGGTTATGAGAAGTTTAATGTCAAGAAGCATTATCAGGTAATTCCTTCACATGATGTTGATTTTGTAAAAAAGTGGAGAAATACTTTTCATGCCTGGAAAGAAATTGGGGGTGATACGTTTAAACGAAGAAATATTACGCGGGCTCTCTATAACTTCACACTTTGGAGTGCCTCAAAATTGAAACTTTTAGATGAACCCAATAATACCATCGATGAATTGATTCAAAAATCACTGATAAATAATCGAAAAGCAGTTTTCTTCTTTATGTCCGGTGGAGAAACTCAATGGGATAATTATTTACCAGAGGATGCAGAAATAATTAAACGCTGGGCAGATAAAATAGTGGCATCGAAATTTAGTCTGGGAATACATCCAAGCATCGAAGCCGCAAAAAATGCCGATTTATTGAAAGAAGAGCTTACAAATTATAAGCAATTGGTTCAGTATCAGATATGCTGTAGCAGACAGCATTATCTCAAAATGTTAATACCTGAAACATGGAATATGCTCGATGATAATAACTTAGGCTGGGATAGCAGTTGCGGATTTTCACATCATGTTGGCTTTAGGTGCGGAACATCTTATCCTTTTAGAGTGTTTGATATAGATTCGCGTAAAATATTAAAATTGAGAGAAAAACCTTTAATCTTAATGGATACGGCAATTGTTGAACACATGAAATTGACAGAGAAAGACGCTATTGACAGGGTTAGGGTACTAAAGAGAACCATAAAAACTTATGGTGGGGAATTTGTTTTTTTATTGCATAATTCATCCTTACGCGCATTTGAGTATCGAAATCACAAAAACTTTTTTGAAGAATTATACAAATAATTTACCTTTTTTCAGCAACAAACCACGGATTCAATAATTCCGGTTTATTGTAGGTCATCTCAATCCCCGATTCATACTGCCAAACATTGCCACCAGCATATTTTAAAACAGCATGTGCCGCCGCAGTATCCCATTCCATTGTAGGTGCCATGCGTGGGTAAATGTGCGCGTTACCTTCGGCAATGATGCATAATTTTAGTGAGCTGCCAATTGTTTTGTATGAAATATTTTTATGCGTTTTTTTCAGATTGTTGATAAATGATTCGGTTTCTTTATTTAAATGGCTTCTGCTGGCAACAACAAAATATTGTCCATTTAGCTCATTTATTGGTAATCTATTAGATTTTTGAATTAAATCTATAAAATTATCCGAAGGAATTTTTCCTTCAAACATATAAGAGCCATAGCCACGAGCGGCAAAATATGTCTTTTTAAGAATTGGAGCATAAACAACGCCAAGCAAGGGCAAACCATTTTTTATTAATGCAATATTTACAGTAAATTCTCCATTTTTTTTGATAAATTCTTTGGTACCATCCAATGGGTCAACCATCCAAAAAAAACTCCAATTCCGCCTTATTTCATATTCAATATTATTACCTTCTTCGCTCAAAATAGGATAAGGAGTATTACTAAGGAATTCAGTAATTATTTGATGCGCAGATTTGTCTGCTTCGGTTAAAGGTGATTTATCTTCTTTGTATTCTATACTGAATTCTTTATGATATATTTCTTCTATTGCTTCACCTGCTTTAAATGCAGCGCTTATGGATAGCATAAGCAGTTCAATAACTTCCATGCAAATGAATAAGATTTGATTAAAAACAACTAATTATTACTTTTGCAGCAAAGATAAACTATTATAAATATCTTGAAAATATATTTTTTTATAAAAATTTACTTTTAGCAATACATTTAAATATATATGGAAAATTACACGCTAAACCATTTGCGCGAGCTAGAAGCCGAGAGCATCTACGTAATGCGCGAAGTGGCAGCCCAATTTGAAAATCCGGCACTTTTGTTTTCTGGCGGAAAAGATTCTATCGTGATGGTGCATTTGGCAAAAAAAGCCTTCTGGCCTGCTCGCATGCCCTTTGTGCTTTTGCATATAGATACGGGGCACAATTTTCAAGAAACCCTTGATTTTCGCGACGAATTGGTAGCAGAATTATCTGTTCGTTTGGTTGTAGGCTCGGTAGAGGAGAGTATTAAAAAAGGCCGTGTGCAAGACGAAACCGGCTACAATGCCAGCAGAAATGTGGCACAAACCACTACTTTGCTTGATGCTATCGAAGCCGAAAAATTTGATGCAGCCATAGGCGGCGGACGCCGCGACGAGGAGAAGGCGCGCGCCAAAGAACGTTTTTTCAGTCACAGAGACGAATTTGGGCAATGGGATCCAAAGAATCAGCGCCCCGAGCTTTGGAATATTTTTAACGGACGCAAAAACATGGGCGAGCATTTTCGCGTTTTCCCTTTAAGTAATTGGACTGAAATGGATGTGTGGCAATACATTTACATGGAAAATATTGCTATTCCAAGTTTATATTACACCCATTCCCGCGAAGTATTTAACCGCGATGGCGTTTGGTTGGCCGTAGCTCCCTTTATGAAGTTGAAGCCCAACGAAAAAATTGAAGTGAAAGATGTACGTTGCCGCACTATTGGCGATATTACCAATACAGGATTATACCTTTCAACCGCAAATAGCATCGAAGATATAATTCAGGAAGTTGCCGCTACACGCATCACCGAGCGAGGTATGCGCGCCGACGATAAGCGCTCCGAATCGGCTATGGAAGACCGTAAAAAAGAAGGATATTTTTAATAAATTAGTTTATAGTTAAGGGTTTATAGTTGAATGTTGGTAATAAAAAGTTTAAAGAATTGATATGCAAAATTACAGAAATTTAGAGGTTTGGAAAAGAGCCATTGAGTTTTGTATAGAGCAATATAAGGTACTTGAGAAATTTCCCGCTTCAGAAATGTATGGATTAGTATCCCAAATGAAAAGAAGTGTTGTTAGTATTCCCTCAAATATTGCAGAAGGTGCCGGCAGAAATTCAATCGCAGCAGAGTTTAAAAGATTCTTATTTATATCAATAGGATCTGCCGCAGAGTTAGAAACACAAATAATCATAGCTAATAAACTGAATTTCACGGATAAATCAGTTTTTGATGCCTTGACTGAAGAACTCATTGTGATGCAAAAAATGCTATATTCCTTAGTAAAAAAGCTTTAGCTTTTTTACTAAGGAATATAGCATAAACCATAAACCATAAACCATAAACCATAAACCATAAACCATAAACCATAAA
>DYOH01000001.1:108753-125086 GCA_020720625.1 Acetofilamentum sp.
AACCATAAACCATAAACCATAAACCATAAACCATAAACCATAAACCATAAACCATAAACCATTTACCATTTACACAGAAAAAAAGATACCACAATGGAAGAAATATTTTCAACAAAAGCATATTTAGACATGGAGCTGTTCCGCTTTACCACTGCGGGCAGCGTAGACGATGGCAAGAGCACACTCATCGGACGTTTGCTGTACGATAGCAAATCCATATTTCAGGACCAGCTGGAGGCAGTAGAACGTGCAAGTATGAAAAAAGGCGAGGAGCACGTAAACCTGGCACTTCTAACCGATGGTTTGCGGGCCGAACGCGAGCAAGGCATCACCATAGATGTGGCTTATCGTTATTTTGCTACCCCGAAGCGCAAATTTATCATTGCCGACACCCCGGGACATATCCAATACACCCGCAATATGGTAACCGGCGCCTCCACGGCCAATGCCGCCATTATTTTGATAGATGCCCGCAATGGAGTAATCGAACAAACCTTTCGTCACACCTTTATTGCCAAATTACTGGAAATACCACATATTGTCGTGGCTATCAATAAAATGGATTTGGTTAATTGGAGTGAAGATGTATATGGAAAAATAGTAGGCGATTATGCCAAATTTGCAGATAAATTGGGCATTCGCGATTTGCATTTTGTACCCATCAGTGCACTGATGGGCGATAATCTGGTAGATGCCTCCAAAAATATGGACTGGTACAAAGGCTTAACTTTGCTTAAACACCTTGAAACCATTCCCATTCAACACGATAGAAACTACAGCGACGGACGTTTTCCGGTACAATACGTTATACGCCCCATGCGCAGCGAATATCACGATTTTAGAGGCTATGCCGGCCGGGTAGCCGGTGGCGTATTCAAAAAAGGCGATAGAGTAAAGGTAATGTCTAACGGACGCGAAACCACCATTGCCGGCATTTGGGAATATGAGAAAGAGATGTATCGTGCTTTCCCACCGGAGTCTGTAACCATCACCCTGAGCGACGAAATAGACATCAGCCGTGGCGATATGATTGTGCAATCGGGCAACGAGCCGCAGGTAAGCAACGAGTTTGATGTGATGATGTGCTGGATGCACGAAAAAACCATGCAAACGGGCAAAAAATATGTGCTTCGTCACACTACCGCCGAGTTGCGTTGCATACCCAAAGCGATTGCCTACAAAGTAGATGTAAATACGCAAGACGAAATATACGATGTAAAAGAGCTAAAGCTTAACGAAATAGGTCGTGTTAGTATAAAAACCACCAAAGCGTTATATTTCGATTCTTACCATAAAAACCGTCAGACAGGCAGCATCATACTTGTGGACGAGGCCACCAACGAAACAGTTGGAGTGGGAATGATTATCTGAGAAAATATTTATTTGCTTTAAACGTCAGATCTATGAAAATTTGGTCTGACGTTTATTTTTTTAATTTAACCACCTGCTGATTTGAAGAATAAAATCGGCCTGCTTGAGATTATTCTCATTTCTATATTGTAATTCAAGCATTTGAAGAAATTTGCGTATAAATTCTAATGTGGAAATAATTTTAGCATGCCTCTCCGAAGCTTTAAAATGATTTCTTTTTAAATAATTAGAAATTTCTTTCTCGGTAATAATCGCACCTTTATAGCCCGGATTAATATAAAACAGAATCCTTTTTTGATTATCCAGCACCGCAAGAATATGTGCTAAGGGCAAGTAAACAGGAACCAATGTCAAGCCAATTTTTTCAGCCAGTACAATGAAAAGAATCCCAAAGACTTCGGTAATAGCCGATTTTTTTCCAACTAAGGTAGTCAGGAAGAAATGTTCAGAATGAAAATTATTCGTAATGGGTTTTAAATCATTAATTTCGTAGAGAATGTAACTTATCAGCTTAATTTTATTCAGAAAAGTAAGGGATTTATTTACAGCATTATGCAGTTGATTTTCTATATTTGTCAAGAATTCCATTAGCTTATCAGTCTCATCGAAAGGATTATGAAGATATGAAAGGGCTAAAAGAAAATCCGTGTAGTTTATTTGTTCCGTTTTTTTGATATGTAAAAAAACCGATTGAAGCTTAGTACCAACCAGTTTTTTATTCATATCTATTAATCTGTTCCCGACAATAATATTTTGCTCTTTGGCGTAAAATTCGTGAGCTTGATGGAGAATTGGGAAACCAAGCTCCAGAATTTTATCCTGAACGATGGAAAAAACTTCGGGGCTTGGATCAGCAATGAGTTTAATCAGTGCTATTTTTTCGGACTCTTTCATTCTCCAATTATTCTGTTAATCTGGCTAAAACATCCTCGATAATAATTTTTAGAGAAGCTTGGTAATCTTTGGAGTATTGTTTTTTCTTTCTATTGGCAATTACATTGCAAACAGTGAGCGCTTCATGTCCTAATAATAGGGAAAGACCATAAAGTGCGCTGCTTTCCATTTCGTAATTTGTTATTTTTAGTCCGTTAAAGTCAAAATCAGCAAGAAGTTCGTTTAGTTGTGGTTCCATAAGTGGCATACGCAATACACGTCCTTGTGGACCATAAAATCCGGGAGCAGAGATTGTAATTCCAAAATTAGCGTTGCCAATTAATTTGTTAAATAAGCTATCGGCAGATTTAACAAAATATGGCGCAGCCCATCTATTGTTCCATTGCGTAAAATCAACGAACGCTTTTTCCATATCTACCAGTGTAACTTTGTCTCTATCAGCATAAAAATTGAGCAATCCGTCGAATCCGATTGAAAATTTCGAGTATACAGGTTTATCCACATCAAGGTATTCCTGTAATGCTCCGGTGGTACCAATTCTAATTAATGTAAGGCTTTTATGCTCATTATTGGGAGTTCTTGATTGAAAGTTAATATTAACCAGAGCATCTAGTTCGTTTAGCACAATATCAATATTATCAGTTCCAATTCCGGTAGATAAAACGCTTAGGTGTTTTCCGTTAAGATAGCCAGTGTGCGTTACAAATTCGCGACTTTGAACTTTGTGTTCTATTGTATCAAAATAGGATGAAATAAAAGACACACGATCCTGATCACCAACAAGAATAATTGTATAAGCAATTTGCTCAGGTAGTAAGTTCAGATGATAAATTTGCCCTCCCGGCCGGATTATAAGTTCTGATTCTGGAATAAAATTCATAAATAAAAATTTAAAAATAGAAGGTAAAACTAATAAAAAAAGCGGAATTACGCTTCAAAAAGAAACATAATTCCGCTACTCGAATGTATATTTTGTTTATTTCACCTTTTTCAAAAAAGGAAGAAAAAATGCTAGTAGAAATGAAATAATGGTTCCAAGAATTAGCCCGTATATGGTATAAAGAGCCACATGCCTTAAACGTGGAAAGGCAGGGTCTGAAATAGCCGAGAAATCTTCGATAATTTTAAAGCTAGTATTTAAACGAAGTAATAGTTCTTTGGCATTTAATTGAGCTCTTTGAATATCAGATGCCTTTTCGAAGGGCTGCATTGGACTCATATCCAAAGGTTGGTCTTGTGATAGAATAATACCTCCACCGGCAACACCTGTTTCCTGCACAAAAAATTCGTTATCGGTTTCTTTTTTCTCCATGCGCTTAACAACAGCATATTTTAGCGTATCAATGGATGATAATTGCGACTTTAAATTATCGATTTCTTCTTGTAGAATCTGTTTTTTAACGTCCCGGATTTCGTTTACGTAAGGGTTTTTAAACAAATAATCAAAAAGAGAATTATTTAATACAGGTAAAACGCTATTGTTTTTTATCTCGACAGTAATTGTAAAGAATGGATATTCAACAATTAGTTCGGTAGAATCAGTTTTTTCTTGGGTTATGATAAAATAATCCTGATATTCATCGAAATAAACATTATTGATAAGGGAAGCTTGATTAACCTCAATTCCTAATTTTCTGCTTAATTCAGTATAGCTTTCAGTGGTAGACAACTGACCTAGTTTATTAATCAAACCTTCGAAAAAGTTTTTGTTGATAGTACCTGCATCCACAATCATGGTGGAACTATAGGTTCTATTGGCGGTAAAATATACATATACCCCAAAACCAAATGCAAGGAAGGCAAAAAACAATACCAAATAAATAAATTTTTTTATTCCGCTAACGTAAAGATTCCATAAGAACAAGAAAAAGTTTTTTATGGCGGCAAAGAATCCAGAATTGGTTGCTTTTACTCTTAGCTCTTTGGTATCAATATTTAAGTTTGGCATTTTAAAGCCTTCACCCGTTTCTGTTTCTCCTTTTTTTCTTCTCAGAAATTTGGGAACCAATTTTCTCAAATCAATTTCGTCTTCTTTTTCTTCCTGACGCTGGTATACCTTTGTCATGGCTTCAAATTGCTGCAATAAGAGCGATTGTTGCTTTATCAGCATTTCATATAACGAAATATTTTCCTTATTGTCAGGGGTTTGCTTATTGTTTTGATTTTCGTCCATAGTTTATTATTTATTCTGCAAATTTATATGTTTTTGATTGATATGAAAATTTAATTCACCGGTCTTTTTCCAACCATTATATTTACGCAAGCCTCACGCGGAATATTGGTTACAGGCGAAACAACAATGATAATATAGCGTGCGCTACGATATATTTTTTCCTGCCAAAACTCGGTGTTTTGCTTTCGACTGTCAAAAACGATATCTAACTGCGTTTTTTTTACTACATCAAAGATTGTGTCCTTGCCCGAAATCATTCGAATTTTTTTTTCAGGAATTGATTTCGCCTGGTATATTTTGTAGTAATTATCAAGTTTTTTATCTTCGAAACACGCAAAGACTTTCAATTCATGGCGAGCATAAGCTACAATATTAATGCTAATAGAGTCTCCTGTTTTTAATTGCGCATAAGTGGTTTGTCCTCTAAAATCAAAGTCCTGTAACTTTTCGTCGGCACATATTTTTTTTAAGTTGCATTTGTTTTGCGCAAAAACCGACCCAAAGCTTAACTGAAAAAGAAAGGCGATTAGCAATGCTTTTATTATTTTATCCATTGGTTTCTCCATTTATTGGTCAATATTTTGAGTGAATCTAAATCTTGGGCGCTTGGCAAATTACTTTCACTTAAACTGAAAAGCTCGAGCTGCTGATAAATATCTGTAAGAATTTGATAATACGGCGTTTTCTGCACCGAAGGAGAATTCATGATTTGCAGAAGATTTTCCAATACCAAAGTTTGTTCACTCACCAAAAAGGCAAGTTTATCGCTAGTCATTTTCGGATTATCTGAATTTATTCCGGTATAAAAACTTTGAAACCATCCGCCGGCCAAAACCAATGAATATGTTAAGGAATCACTCGGATTTTCCAATTGAAGCGTAATATTTTGAAAAATTTGGTTGCTTATTTCACGGAGAGAATCTACCGAATGAATATTCTTTTGAATTCTTAGAATATTTTGACTATTAAAACTTTGACTTAATCCTAGTTCTTGAGAAAGTATTATTGCCTGTTTAAAGTAGTCGGGTACAAGATAATTCTGTTTGAAAACCGTTAAATATAGAATACAGCTACTTAAAACGCCCAATGCATAAGCTTTTGCATTATAATTTGTGGCATTTTCCGATAAATGTAATCCAGGCAATAATTCAGACTTAAATGCAGCGCCTTCGCTTTGCAACAGAATATAATAATCTACCGGAGATGGCAATTTTACTAGCATTTGGTTTGCATGAGAATTGTTTATTTCTTCAAAAGCTATTTGCTCTTTCGGTAATTCTGCCTTTTGGCAGGAAAAAAACATGGAAATTATTAGCATCAGGCCTATATCTCCGATGTAAAACTTAGGTTTAAATTTCATTATCTTTTAATTTTATGTTTATTAGCTGCCAATCGAACTGATACTTTTAAATTGATTGATATTCTGCCGTTATTTGGGAGCAAAAAAATTGTTTAAATGTATAAAACTTCATAAAAAATATTGTATATTTAAAGAAAATTTATGCTTATGGAAACAAAATTTGAACAACCGGCATCTAAAGGATTAATTATTGCAGGCTATATTTTTGCGATACTCGGAGGTCTTATTGGCATTGTCATCGGAGCTGTTAAAAGTACCATTAAAGTGGATGGCGAAAAAAAAATCAAATACGACGAAGCCTCACGGAAAAATGGCATGTACATTCTGTTTTTAGCTATTTTGATGATGATCGTTTTCACAGCCATGAAGAAGATAATACCATGAATTTGGATATATCTGAAATTATCAGCCGATTATCGGATGCGTTATGGTTAGTATTGGCTATAGAATTTTTGTTTTTTAGTTTTCTTCTGATAACTTTTTGGAGAATATTTGAGAAAAGTGGCATCAATCCATTGTGGGCATTGGTGCCACTTGTAAATTTGTTTTATTTGGTTAAAATATCACGAATTTGTTGTGCTTTCTTTTGGTTTATTTTGATGTTGCTTCCCATAATAAATTTCATTGCTTGGTTTATCATTTCGATTAAAATATCTCACAATTTCGATAAAACAATACTTTACGGAATTTTTTTATGGATGTTTCCTTTTCTTTTTTTACCCCATTTAGCATTAAGTAAATCTGTTTACTTAAGCCACTCGAATAAATTATAATGTTGACCATTCATACCAACAGCAGCATAAGTTTTTTGGGCATCGTGGTTTTCTTTTTCCACATATAATCGAATTCCACCAACAGAAGGATTTTCTTCCACTTTTTTTCTGATAAAACTATACATTTCGCTAAAAACACCTTTTCTTCTGTATTGCGGTATTACGTAAACCGATTGTATCCACCAAATCCAGGTATTTCGCCAATCTGACCATTCGTAGGTTATTAATAATGAAGCTACAGGTGTGTTTTCTTTGTTTACTGCAACAAAATATTCACCCTTATTTTTGTCATCAAATACGGCCGCAACTCCTTGAGAAATTAAAACACTGTTTAGTTCCAGTCCTTCACTTTCAAAGGCCATTTTTTGTTGAAAATCTGCAATAATATCAGCATCCGAAGAAATAGCTTTTCTTATCGTTATCATATTTTACATTTTATAAATGAGTTCAGTCTAAAAAGATTGAAAAAATGATTATACCCCTGCCAGCGTTTTCTTAATTGACTTATAAACTGTTTAGTACAGTTACAGCATTTTATAAAAATCAACGCTGGCAGGGTTTTTAGACTAGACTCATAAATAAAAAAACCGTGCAATTTTGCTCGATTCTAAATTAAAAGTATTTCAATAATTATTCAAATAGTGAAAGCGATTTCTTGATAATCTCAATGGCTTCCTTTACTTGCTCTTCGTTAATCACCAAAGGTGGGGCAAAACGAATGATGTGGTCGTGGGTTGGCTTGGCAAGCAAACCGTTATCGCGCATGGCCATGCAAACATCCCAAGCCACTTTTCCATTTTTGGGCGTTACCACCATGGCATTAAGTAATCCTTTACCCCTAATAATGCCAATCATATCAGAGTTAATCCCTTTAAGACCGTTTCTGAAAATTTCGCCCATTTTTTCTGCATTTTCCGCCAATTTTTCGTCAATAATCACTTGCAGCGATGCAATGGCAACTTTGGCAGCAATTGGATTTCCTCCAAAAGTAGAACCATGTTCGCCGGGAGCAATCGTAAGCATAATATCGTTATCTGCCAATACCGCAGAAATAGGATAGAAGCCGCCGGAAAGTGCTTTTCCCAGAATCAATACGTCCGGACGAACGCCTTCGTGCTCACAAGCAAGCAATTTTCCTGTACGCGCAATCCCTGTCTGCACTTCGTCGGCCATAAAGAGCACATTTTTTTCTTTACACATTCTAAAGGCATTTTTTAAATAACCTTCAGATGGTACCATCACACCAGCTTCGCCCTGAATGGGTTCAACAAGAAAGGCAACCACATTTGGGTCGCGCAATGCGGCTTCAAGTGCACCTAAATCATCATAAGGAATTTGAATGAAACCTGGAGTAAATGGACCGTAATCCTTGAAAGAACTTGGATCTGTGCTAAAGGAAACGATTGTAGTGGTTCTTCCATGGAAATTGTTTTCACATACTACTATTTTAGCTTCGTTATCTGGAACTCCTTTTACTTTGTATCCCCACTTGCGGGCTAGTTTTATGGCCGTTTCGTCGGCTTCTGCTCCGCTATTCATTGGAAGAATTTTTTCGTAACCAAAAAATTTGGTTGCAAATTCTTCGTATTCGCCAAGCACAGAGTTATAGAAAGCTCTTGAAGTTAGCGTTAATTTAGAAGCCTGTTCGATCATGGCCTTTAAAATGGCTGGATGCACATGACCTTGATTTACGGCAGAATAGGCTGATAGAAAATCATAATATCTTTTTCCTTCAACGTCCCACACAAATACACCTTCTCCTTTATCCAGAACAACAGGAAGTGGATGATAGTTGTGTGCACCGTATTTGTCCTCACGGGCAATGTAATCTTGAGAAGTCATCATAGTCTTTCTTTTTGAATATTGATAATTATTATCTGTAAATTTGGCATTGCAAGATTACAAAACATGCAACAAATAAAAAAGCTTCTCCGGAATATCCTTATATGTTTAATATCATGTAAAAGCAGAATTAATCCTATATAGTGTAAATTACTATTTTCCGCATTTTCTATTGGATTTTTTATATTTTTTGTTTGTTTTATAAATGAATAAAAACTTCTAATTTTACAGCCAAAAATGAATGAATTATTTACCACGGGGGTATTATTTTTTACCTCATTTTTTACCTTGATAAATCCCCTTGGAATTATGCCTGTTTTTATGAGCATGACCTCTGGTTTATCTCAAAGTCAGCGTAATAAAATTGCTTTAAAGGCATCAGTTGTTGCTTTTATTACCTTAATCATGTTTGCCTTATTAGGGCAGATTCTATTTAAATTTTTCGGCATTTCTGTGGCCGGATTTCGTATTGCCGGTGGTATTATTTTCTTTTTGGTTGGTTTTGATATGCTACAGGCCAGGGTTGGCAGAATAAAATATAGTCCGGAAATGGAGAATGCTGATAATTCGGCTGATGATATTAGTATAACACCACTTGCCATTCCTATGATTACCGGGCCAGGAGCAATTACAAATTCCATTGTGCTGATGGAAGACGCAAATTCATTAGCCTTAAAGATAATTCTTTTTTTGAGTATTTTCACTAATATCATTATAGTATATCTCATGTTGTATGGTAGTTCTCGGATAATCAGATTTTTGGGCGATACAGGTAATAAGGTATTAATGAAGCTGATGGGATTAATTGTAATGGTTATAGCAGTAGAATTTTTCTTTGCAGGTTTAAAGCCTTTTGTTCAGGATATTTTGTATAATTACCCCAAATAAATATAGCAAGCAATTTGAAATCATGGATAAGTGATACAAATATTTAGTTGAAAAAAAATCAAAATAAATACACATGAAGCATAGAACTTTTGTAGAGAAAATATTTAATGCACCTGCCGGAGCCATTGTATTTGCGAGGCCCGATATCGTATTAACCCACGATAATACCGCTAGTATAAAGAATACTTTTGCCAAAATGGGCGGAACAAAAGTAGCCGACCCCAATCAGTTGTTAATTGTGCTCGACCATAATGCACCCCCTACTACAGCAAAACTGGCTACAGAATATCAGCAAATAAGACAAATTGCAAAAGACCAGGGCGTTGAAAAATTTTATGATGCAGGAAAAGGCATTTGCCATCAGATAATGAGCTATCATGCAGAGCCGGGAATGATTATAGTTGGAAGCGATAGCCACACCTGCACAGCCGGTGCTTTTAACGCAATGGCTGCCGGTATCGACAGAACAGAGGCGGCAGGCATTTGGAAAAGGGGCGAAACATGGTTTAGGGTGCCCCAATCTATGAAAATTACCTTACACGGAAAATTAAATAAAGGTGTCTACGCAAAGGATTTATCGCTTTGGATTATCGGTATGATTGGCACTGACGGAGCCAACTATATGTCAATCGAATTTCATGGCGAAGGAGTTAAATCATTGGGTATTTCCGAGCGTATGACCCTGGCCAATTTGGCTTCAGAAATGGGAGCCAAGAATGCTGTTTTTCCGCCAGATGATGTGTTGGCCGCTTTTTATGGAAATATCAAAGCGGAAAAAGCTGTTTGGGCCGACCAAGGCGCAGTTTACGAAAAGGAAATCGAAATTAATTTAAGTGAGATATTTCCGGTAGTAGCAGCACCGCACAGTCCCGAAAATATAAAGGCTCTTTCGGAAGTAGAAGGAACACCTATACATCAGGGATTTATTGGCACCTGTACTAATGGTAGAATCGAAGATTTGCGCGAAGCTGCAAATATCCTTAAAGGCAAAAAAATTAAAGAAGGTTTTCAGTTGCTCGTAACACCCGCTTCGCAAAAAATATATCTGGAAGCCATGCGAGAGGGTTTAATTGAGATGTTTTTAGAATCAGGAGCCAATGTATTGGCAGCCAGTTGTGGCCCATGTCTTGGCACCGGCCAAGGTATTCCTGCCGATGGATTTAATGTAATGTCGACTTCGAACCGTAATTTTTTGGGCAGGATGGGAAATCCAAACAGCTCCATTTATCTGGCATCTCCGGCCAATGTTGCTTTTGCAGCATTATACGGCGAAATACGTGATTCCAGAGGAATAAACGAAAAAAATGTTTATCCATACCAAATACCACAGAGTCCGAACCTAACTATTGATAAGAACGATAATCGCAGATTAAGTAATGTTTGGAATTACAAAGATGTAGACAATCTGAACACAGACCAAATGTTTGCGGGAAATCTTACCTATAAAGTACTTTCGTCGGATGCTGAAGCTATCATGCCCTATTTATTTATAGGATTTGACGATAATTTTGCAAAAAATATTCAGGCAGGCGATATACTCATTGCCGGAGATAATTTTGGTTGCGGCAGTTCGAGAGAGCATCCTAGTGTTGGTTTAGCACATGCAGGAGTTAAGGCAATTATTGTAAAGTCTGTAAATCGCATTTTCTACCGCTCCAGTATTAATCAAGGTCTTGCACTTATAGTATTGCCTCAGGCCGTTGAAGCATATCAGCCAGGAGATTCTGTTGAGCTAGATTTTGCCCAATCAAGAGTAATCATCAATGGCAAGATATTCCGTTTTGAGCCATTGCCCGAAAAATTGATGGAGATTATTGAGAATAAAGGTTTAGTTAATTGGATAAAAAATGCAGAGAAGTAAAATATTCAATATTTTCGGTGATAAAATTTGGCGGAAAACAAATAATTAGTATTTTTGCAAACCGAAATCCGGACGCATAGCTCAGCTGGATAGAGCAACGGCCTTCTAAGCCGTAGGTCTCAGGTTCGAATCCTGATGCGTTCACACTAAAAGACTTTTGTTTTACACGAAATAGCGCTAAAAGACTTGATAAAAAAGGCTTTTAGCGCTTTTTGCTTTCCGGCATTTTATCAAAAAACTTGTTTAAATCGAAAAAAAAACAGGGTATTTTTATTCCCTGGTTATTCCTTTTTTATTCCTTAAAATTTTGAATCATGAAATTTGCCAAATACTCATTTATACACAATAGAAAGAACAGTTTAGACAAAAAAGGCACGGCCCCGGTTGAATTACAAATTTATGTAAAGAAAAGGCAACGATTTCTAAACACCGGAATTAAGTTAAAGCCCGAACAGTGGAATAGTGAAGAGCAAAAAGTAAAAAACAACCATGCCACTTATATGCTGTTGAATATGAGTTTGCAGCGTATTATTAGCGATTTGCAGAATTACGAGCTTTAAAACATAGATCAGAATTTAGATGTAGAAAATTTTGTGAATTATCTAAGATTCGACAGCGAAAACAATTCGCTTAAATTCCTTGCTTATGCATTTAAAAAACTTCGCGAAAACGAAAGTTTAGCCGAAAGCAGTAAAAGAGCACACCGCACCGTTTTACGTACCCTGCAAAAGTTTATCCCTTCTGATATTGCCATAAACCATCTAAACTATACATTTATTCAAAAATACGATAATTGGCTAAGAGCAAATAATTACGGCCAAAATACGATATGGAACCATCACAAAACAATTAAGGTTTATATAAACCAGGCGATCAAAGAAAAAATTATGCTGGCCGCCGATTACCCCTATTTAAATTTTAAAACCACCACCAAAGAAAGCAGCCGCCGTGGAATTACCCGCGAAGAAATAATACGTATAGAGGCGCTCGATATGGCAGCCCCGGAAATGGTTTTAATCAAAGATTTGTTTTTGTTTTCGTGTTATACCGGTTTAAGGTTTTCCGATTTGCAAGCCATTAACCAAGATAATTTAACCGTAAACGGCACAGAATACACACTCGATTTTGTGATGCAGAAAACCCGCAAACGTGTAATATTGCCCTTGTTTCATTTGTTCAACGGAAAAGTATTATGCTAAAGTATTACAGCGCCGGAAACAAGTATATTTTCCCACGTATTTCAAACCAATATGTAAACCGCACTTTGAAATTAATTGCAAGCCTGGCCAACATTCGACAAACGCTTACATTCCATATCAGCCGACATACATTCTGCAGCCGATTGGCCGAAATTAAGCCCGATCCATATTTGATAAAAGATTTGGCCGGACATGCCGACATTCGTATTTCTATGATTTACATACACCAAAGCGGCGCCGTGATTGAAAACAAACTCAAAGAAATTCAGTGGAATTGATTTTCTTATAAAATTGCGTATATTTGTACTTTAACAAATACCAATGAAAGAGCTTATTATAATTGCCGGAGCAAATGGATCCGGTAAAACTACAGTAGCAAATAAAATTTTAGAAAATAAGAATTTTGAATTTCTTAATGCTGATGAAATAGAAAAATCATTAGAAAACAATATAAAATCACCATTAAAGGCTGGTCGAATATTTTTTCAAAAGTTTAATCAATATATCGAAGAAAATAAAAGCTTTATTATAGAAACAACATTATCAGGAAATTATCTTTTAAAGTTTATTACTCAATTAAAAAAAAAGCGATATAAAATTACATTGATTTTCGTTTTTCTTGAAAGTCCACTTGTTTGTATTGATCGTATAAAAATTAGAGTAAAAAAAGGTGGTCATAATGTACCCGATGATGATGTTAAACGTAGATATTACAGAGGAAAAGAGAACTTTTGGAATGAATATAAATCAAAAGTAAATGATTGGTATTTATTTTATAATTCAAACCAAAATCCCGAACGTGTTGCATTTGGTTCCGGCAGAACTTTTATTGTTGAAAATGAAAAATTATTACAGTATATTTTAAAAGATTTTAAAATATGAGAGTTAAAAAATTAAATAAAATCGAAGTCTATCAAAAAGCATCTGAATTATCGGCAATAATGAACGATGCGATAAAGGAAACACAAGAAGAAAATAAGAAAAAAGGATTGCCAAACGTATTTTCAATTGATAATACAATTTTTTACGAAATGCCCGACGGTAAAATTATTGAAAAGAAAAAATAAACATGAATAGACTAAAATATATACATTTAGATTATTTGGCAGAGTATAAAGAAAAGCAAGCCATTACACTGCTAAAACATTTCAATAAAATTAAAAAAATTGGAAATAATTTAGACAATCTGCAATTTTATCTTAGTGGATCGGCTGTATATTCATCTATGATCGAAGGAAATATTATTGATTTCGACAGTTATTTAAAATATTCATCCACCGGAATGAATACAAGCGGCAAATCGTTTAAAGAAATAGAAGATTTAAAAAAAGCATATCTATTTGCGCGCGAACAAAAGCTCGATTATAAAAATTTTTTGCTGGCTCATAAAATTCTTACTAATACTATTTTAGAAGATGCAAAGTACAGGGGAAAAATCAAAGATAAAAACGTGTATGTGTTTAGCCAGGCTAAAATCGTTTTTGCCGGAGCCGATAAAGATATTGTAAAAAGCGAAATGAAATTTTTTTTTAACGATATAGATATTTTGCTGAAAAGAGAATTAAGCACCGACGAAATCTTTTATTTTGCATCAATGCTGCATTTAATTTTAGTGCAAATTCACCCTTTTGCCGATGGTAATGGCAGAGCTGCCCGATTGCTCGAAAAATGGTTTTTGGCGCAAAAATTAGGTCAAAACGCTTGGTACATTCAATCGGAAAAGCTTTATCATAAAAGAAGGCAATCGTACTATAAAAACGTTCATTTGGGAAACAATTACACCAACTTAAATTATAATTTGTGTTTACCTTTTTTATTGATGCTCCCGATGGCGCTCAGACTTAAAGCTTAATGGCAATAATTCCACTTATCCTTTCTTTTCTTCCGGAAAGTCTTTTCCTTTTATCCGAAAAAACAATTTATTTGCTTTATGCTTTGATTTTTCTGTAAATTCGCCTAATTTTGAAAATACTAATGCAAAAATGAGCACAATTAGAACCCAAATAGAAAGTTTATTGTATTCTTTTTTTAAGGCCGATAATTCTTTTTCCAGCCTTTGGTTATCGGCCCATAGCTCCAGCAAGAATTTATCTTCTTCCGGTTGGTATTCCCTTTTGATAAATCCGAAACTAATGGTTTCCTTTTTGAGTCTCATAAAATCTTTTTTGCTTTTTAGTCTGCTAATGATAAGTATTACAATACATAATGTACTCAAAAAGATATACGATATAATGGCCTCTTTATTATTTATCATTAAATCGCTGATTATTTTTCCCATGTTTCCCATCATGTTTTTAATTTTCAGATTTTATAAAACATCTGATAGCTATAACCGCATTACAAAAATTTGGTTTATAGATAAATATATTACTATAAATCACTAATTCTTTTACTATTTCTTCTCTTTCAATATGGCAATCATTTCTTTTAATTCCTGTATGCGTTTTTCTTTCTCTTCCAGCAAAGCACTGCAATTATTCTCTTTTGCTTCGCTTTTGCCTTGTTTATTTTCTTCGCTCATAAATTCAATGCTGTTTGCCGTTATTTTATACTGTTTTTCGGCCTTTAGGTATGCTAAAAGCTTAATTATAAACAAAATATTAAAAACAGCAAATAGTATAAAGAATAGATAAATATTTATTAGTAAGCTTATTAGCTTACTAATACTTTCTATCGAGGGCGAAAAATCTAACCATATTTTAGAAAATTGCCTGTAAAAGAGAATAAAAAAAAACGAGCATCCATAAGTTAGCCAGTATGTAAAACGATATTAATATATTTTTCTTAAATTTGTCGAATAGAAGCATTACTAATGCCAAAACAGAAATGCCAAAGGAATTACTTAAAATTGAAACGATGTTTTCGAAAAAAGTTAAAAGATCCATCATTGCAGCGCTAAATTTAGATTTGATTTACTATATATATAAGGTCTATTTTTTATCGGAAATGGCCGGCACACAATTAAAATTTTTTATTGCCGTGGTTTTCGTTAATGGAATTTTATTAGCCACTATCTGGAATGCTATCGACAATCCGGAAAAAGAAATGTAATTTATTCATAAATAAATCCTTTTACTTATTTTTTCTCTTTTAATATCGCAATCATTTCTTTATAAAGTGCAATTTCGCGCTCTTTTGCCTCCAGCACGGCCCAGCACTTCTCCAGCTCGTTTTCGGCATTGGTTTTGTTATTGGCTGTTCCGTTACCTATGTTCACGGCACTTTCGTGGATATTTATTTTTTTTGTCCCTGCTTCTTCCCCAAAAAAATAGCTCACCGGGACGTTTAAAAAATTTGCAATAGATTCTAAGTCTTTAACTCTTAATGAATCATTTTTTATTGCATAATCAAAACCTTGTCTTGTCAATTCTATTGATTCAAAAAGTTCTTTTTTTGAGATTTTTTTGTCTTTCAAGATTTTGTCTAACCTACTTATTATTAGTATATTTTATTTAGATTGATTCTAAATTAAAGATTTCTTGCTATTTCTTCGCAAGATTCCTTGCATTATTTCGCAAGATTTCTTTACTCTGTGTTTATAAAAATAGCAAGAAATCTGATAAAAATGAAAAGTAGTGGAGGATTTACTGCTGAACAGTTTTCTGCAAGGTACAAAAAACTTAGTAAAGAAGAAAAGCAAGCGTTAAGAAAAATGATGATGGAAGTAGAAAGCTCGGTTTGCTCGGTTGGCTGGAAGCGGAACTGGATTCGTTAGAATTAAACACAGTGAAAAAATATTTACAAAATATTGAGGTAACTTTATGAAAAATACAAAATACATAATTGGATTTATTATAACTGTTTTGATAATTGCCTTGTTTTTCACTTACAAAAAAATTCAAGGAGCACTAAATTTGGGCTATTCCATAGGCACGCCTAAACCGGTCGGCACCTGGTTGGAAAGTTTAAAGAGCCTTACACCTAAATTGAGCGATTTAATTTTATGTTGATTGAATTTAGGCCATTAAAAAG
>DYOH01000065.1 GCA_020720625.1 Acetofilamentum sp.
TATAGAAGTAATATCCTAAGGAACTTATTTTTAGCGTTATTTCAGCAGCCCCTATTTAGTAAAGTAAAAAAACATGGCCAATTTTTTGGGTAAAATTGGCCATGTAATAGATGAAAAGAAACGCCTTATTTTTTCTTCCAGCGAATTGGTTTAATCATGTTTTCGGGTTTCAGTATCTCTTCCAGTTCTTCTTTAGATAAAATACCTTTTTCCAAAACTATTTCGTATACCCCACGTCCTGTTTTAGCGGCTTCCTTGGCCACTTCCGATGAGGCTTCGTATCCGATATGTGGATTAAGCGCAGTAACCAAACCAATACTGTTGAGCACACTCTGTCTGCATACTTCCTCATTGGCGGTAATTCCTTCAATGGTTTTATGCTGTAGCACTTTCATACCATTTTTCAGCATTTCGATGGAGTCGAGCAAGCTATAAACAATGATTGGTTCCATCACGTTTAACTCTAACTGCCCGGCCTCTGCCGCCATTGAAACGGTTAGGTCGTTGCCAATAACCCTAAAAGCAATCTGATTTACCACTTCGGGAATAACCGGATTAACTTTTCCGGGCATTATGGAAGAGCCGGGTTGCATGGGCGGTAGATTAATCTCGTTAAACCCTGCACGTGGTCCCGACGAAAGCAAACGTAAATCGTTGCTAATTTTAGACAACTTTATAGCAAGTCTCTTAATAGCAGCCGAATACATAACAAAAGCACCAGTATCCGAAGTGGCTTCCACCAAATCGCTGGCCAATTTAATATCCAGACCTGTAATTTCTCTCAGATGTTTAATCACCGTTGGAGAATATTCCGGATCGCTGTTAATACCGGTTCCGATGGCTGTAGCCCCCATATTTACTTCGGTAAGCAGCTTCACATTGTCGCTAAGTCTATCAATTTCTTCGCCCAAAGTAGTGGCATAGGCTTTAAATTCCTGACCAAGAGTCATTGGCACTGCATCCTGCAACTGAGTTCGCCCCATTTTAATAATATGCGAAAACTCCTGTGCTTTTGCTTCAAAAGCTACAATAAGATGCTTAAGCACATTAATCAAGGTATCGTTGGAGTAAATCAAAGCAATTTTTACACTCGTTGGATATGCATCGTTAGTAGATTGCGAAAGGTTTACATGGTTATTCGGATGACAGAATTGATACTCTCCTTTTTTATAACCCAGAATTTCGAGCGCCACATTGGCAATCACCTCATTGGCATTCATGTTAGTAGATGTACCTGCACCACCCTGCAACATATCCACCACAAAATGTTTGTGATACCGACCATTGATAATTCTGCCCGAGGCTTCGGTTATGGCATCGCAAATTGGTTTCTCAAGTAAGCCAAGTTCATGATTTGCTTTGGCAGCTGCCGATTTTACCATGGCCAGCGCTTTTATCAAAGTAGGATAGAAACTAAGCAGAACGCCGGTAATATTAAAATTTTCGCGTGCCCTAAGCGTCTGTATCCCATAATAAAACTCGTGGGGCACATCTCTGTCGCCAAGTAAGTCGTGCTCTTTTCTGGTTTGCCCCGAAACATATTGTGCAGCAAGATTTACCAAGCGGTAATTGGCATGACTCATTCTGCGCGAAATAACTTTTGAAACCTTGGATATAATTTTTAGCGGTATATCCGGATTTTGATGCTTGATATCGAGAATATCGGCCCTTTGTGCATTAAGCAAAACCACATGTTCTGTTGTGCGCGCATTGGTGCTATGCGGCGAAGTTTCAAAAAGCGATGCTTCGCCTAAAAAATCGCCCGACGAAAAATAGGATAAGCGAATTTCTTCACCAAAGGGAGTATTTTTAAACAATTCAACACTACCACTTTGCAGCAAAAACAAACCTTTACGCGGACTATTTTCGGTAAATAAATACTCGCCTGCTGCATATTCCTTTTTTACAAAAACCTTACAAACCAATTGTAGTTCATCGTCGCTTAAATCTTCGAAAAGTTCAATCTGACGAATAAAGGAAAAATAATTTTCTGACATATTTTAAATAATTAAATTTCGGCACTATAGGCATTCATCTTACGGTCTAATTTTTTAATTAAGCCCTGAAGTACTTTTCCTGGCCCAACTTCAACAAACTCATTGGCTCCATCGGCAATCATCTGAGCAACTGTTTGTGTCCATCTAACAGGAGAAGTAAGTTGTAATATAAGGTTATTTTTAATTTGTTCGGCATCGGTAACAGCCAAAGCGTTCACATTCTGATATATTGGGCAAAGTGGCACATTAAACTTAGTTTCGCGAATTGCCGCTTCTAGTTCTTTGCGTGCAGGCTCCATCAAAGGAGAATGGAAAGCACCGCTCACTTGCAGTTTTACAGCTTTTTTTGCACCTTTTTCTGTTAATAAGGCTATTGCTTTATCAATACCTTGCATACTTCCGGAAATTACAACCTGCCCCGGACTATTATAATTTGCAGCAACCACAATATCTTCAATGGCATTACAAGTTTCCTCTATCAAAATATCGTCCATTCCTAAAATGGCTGCCATCGTAGAAGGCTCAATTTCACATGCCTTTTGCATGGCCAATGCCCGTTTATAAACCAGGTTTAAACCATCTTGAAAACTCAGACATTTATTGGCCACCAAAGCAGAGAATTCGCCAAGCGAGTGCCCCGCTACCATATCAGGGATAAAATCTGCGCCCAATATTTCGGCCATAATCACCGAATGTAAAAATATTGCAGGTTGAGTTACTTTTGTTTGCTTCAATTCTTCATCGCTACCTTCAAACATAATGTCTGTAATGCTATAACCAAGTATTTCGTTGGCTTTTACAAACATCTCCTTAGCCTTAGGATATTTTTGATACAAATCGGCTCCCATTCCACTGAATTGCGCTCCCTGTCCTGGGAAAATATAAGCTTTCATAGTATTTTCAATTATGTTTTGTATTTGAATAATGCTTCAAATATACAATCGTTTTCGGAAATTTGATAATTTGTATTTTCAGTGTGAATGCAATTTTAGCATGCATCAAAAAGTATCGTGCTTTCAGATAAAAATGGAAAAAACAATTATCGCGTATCAATTTAAATGATTATTGGATTAATTTAACGTATTTTTTGCAAAATTTCTTCGTATATTTGCTAATAACCCTGAACGAAATATTCATGAAAATCTCACAAAAAAAAGACGTAATTCTGCTAAAAACTGCTCATACCATAAGCTTTATACTTATTCTTGCAGGTTTCCTGAGTTTAGTTGCCGCGTTCTATATTCCAGATGAATTTCAGGCTAAAAATCCCAATTTTATATTAGTATTATGGTATTGCATCTTTATATTCATTCTTTTAGGTGTATTTTTAGAAATCTATCAGAAAAAAAGCCTTATCCGGTTTTATCTGACAGAAAAAAAAATAGTTATAAATGAACTATATAGCGGCAAAAAAGCGATAATAGAAATAGATGCAGATTCTATAAAGGAATTTCATCTTTATCAGAGATACGAATCGGGCTCGGCTCCCAAAAGCTATGTATACGAGTTGCATTTAATAGATAAACAAAACAATAATTTTATTTTGGCGGATTTAAAAAACCTGAAAGCGATTCAAAATCTGGTAGAACAAATAAGCATTCAGTTCGAAAAAAAATTCATTATTTTTAGCAAAAGCAAGGATATTACCACAGATTCAAACCGAATAATTGCCTATAAACCCGAATTTCAAAGCGAATTTTGGCATAATCGCAGCTCTGTATTTAACTCCAATTGGCATATTCCTGAAGATAAAAAAAGCTTGCAATGCATTCAAGACAAAGATATTGAACAAATTTCCTGGTCATTGAAACAACAAAACCCACTTGCGCTGCTTTCGGGTTTCTTGGGCTTGGGCATGGTACTTTTTTTTGCTACCATAATTATTCCGTTCAAAGGCTATACCATTAGCATATCCATTGGTTTATTGATATCAATTCTTTTTACGCTGATATCCATAATGCTATTCATTTATACAAACTTTGCCAAATCAGTAATTAGTATTTCCAAAAATCTTATAAGTTTTGATATCCAGCTATTTAAGACAAGTATATTTAGCCAAAAAATTCCTCGTGAAAAAATTATGCACATTGCAGGCTCTTTTGATTCCTGGGAAAGAAATGAAATTGTACTCCTCACTCAAAAAGGCTTTGAATTATTATACAGAAATTTTGATGCAAAAGAATCGGCCCTTGATGAGAAGCTCTTAAAAAGCAATATTTTGATAATAAATACCAAGCCATTATTATCTACAACACGCTATTTTCTTTATGGTCGTTTACATCAAAAGGTTAAATAAAAAATGCTGACAGAAAATATTATCCTGCGTGCAGAAAATATTTCGAGATTATTCGAAAGCGAAGGAATCAAAGTAAAAGCTTTAAACAATATAACTTTACATGTTTCTCGCGGAGAGTTTATTTCTATCATGGGTCCCTCGGGATGCGGAAAAACTACATTGCTCAATATTATGGGTTTGCTCGACGAATTGAGTAGCGGCGAACTATACATCAACGGAAAACAATCGAATCTATTAAACGATAAAGAAAAAACGCATATAAGAAAGGACACGATTGGGTTTGTTTTTCAGAATTTTAATCTAATAGATGAATTATCGGTTTTCGAAAACATTGAACTCCCCTTGGTTTATCTAAAAATGCCTGTTCAGCACAGAAGAATAAGGGTAAACAATGTTTTGGAAAAGCTTAAAATAGCCCATAAGAAGAATCAGTATCCGGCGCAATTATCGGGAGGAATGCAACAAAGAGTAGCCATTGGGAGAGCCATTGTAAGCAATCCGAAAATTATTCTGGCCGACGAACCTACAGGAAACCTGGACAGTGAAAGTGGCGCACAGGTAATGCGATTGCTCAGCGAACTAAATAATTCGGGAACCACCATTATTATTGCTACGCACTCGCAAAAAGACGCAGAATACGGGCATCGAATAATAAATATGCTCGATGGACGCATAACCAGTCAGCAATACGGAAAAGAATACTATAAAAGTGTATTTCATATAAATAACCAATAAAAAGATGCACGAACTTTTAAAAAATGCAGATGCCGTAATCATTGCTGCCGGCGCAGGCATGGGTGTTGATAGCGGATTGCCAGATTTTAGGGGAAACGAAGGATTTTGGAAAGCTTATCCACCGATGCAAAAACTCGGATTATCGTTCTCGGAAATGGCTAATCCGGAATGGTTTGAGCGTAAACCGGAGCTCGCTTGGGGATTTTACGGCCATAGATTGAAATTATATCGCGAAACCATTCCACATAAAGGTTTTGAAATGCTTCTGAAATATGCCGAAAAATTACCCTTACAATACTTTGTGTATACATCGAATGTAGATGGTCAGTTTCAGAAAGCAGGTTTTTCTGAAAATAGAATTTACGAAATTCATGGAAGTATTCATCAAATGCAGTGCAGCATACCATGCTCTTCGAAACCTTGGTTGGCAGATGAGTATTTTCCGGAAATTGACTCAGAAACATTTTTGGAGAAAGGAGATTTACCTGTTTGCATACATTGTGGAGAACTGGCACGACCCAATATATTGATGTTTAGCGATTGGCATTGGATAGATACATCTGCGCGCCTTCAATCGGAATCGCTTTCGAAATATTTGCAAATGCTAAAAAATGAGAGAGCCAGAGTATTGGTTCTGGAGTTTGGAGCCGGAAAATCAGTGCCGAGCGTGCGCATGTTTTCCAATGGGATGGTAAATAAGCATGGTGCAAGTTTAATCAGAATAAATCCGAGGGATTTCGATGTTCCGGCCAATCAAAAATATTTACAAATGGGCGCATTAGCAGGCATAAAATTTTTATTAGAATAAATAAGAAACGGGCAAATATACAATGCCCGTTTTATTTAGATTGGTTTAAAAAATTAAGAAATATCAGACTTTTAGCATAATTTCCATAAAAGCACGCTTATTCTGGCCAAATGGCGTTTCCATCGTCGTCGTACTCGCAAAAAATGGTAATATCGTCTACTAAATTATCCGTAACATTAATTATAATGCCTAATTTATCAGAATAGTAAGACTGTGTCCATTCATCAGAAACCTCATCGTCCAACTCAAAGTCGTCGAAACCATTCAATTTTAGAGATTTAAGCATAATTTCACGCTCCTCTCCAATCAGCTTGTCCGGCCCTAACCTGAATTGGTTGTCGAAAAATCTAATCAATCCCAATCCATAATCATCATCAGAAGAGAAAGTAAGCTCCATGCCTAACTCAGAATATTCCCAGATTTCTGCTTCAATTCCTTCTTCATACTCTTCTTTAAAGCTATTCTCAGGCTCACCTAATATTTCTTCCACAGCCTGTCTCGATAAGCCAAATTTTATGGGTCCTATACCATACAAGGGCTTAATTTCTTTACTTTTCATTTACATGGTTAATTTAATGGGTGAAATATACGGAGTGTTACTAAAAAATGCAAGAGTTCTATGATTTTTTTAGCATCTTTTACTCAATTTTTCATGCTCCGCGTTTCTTCAATTATATAATTTTTATTAAACAAAACTAAAACTATCAACATCTTTACAGTATCCATAAACAACATTTTCAAAATCTCAACCAGTATCAAAGTCATCAGCTAAAACTTATTATGCTTTAGATAATTTACTCGGGCAAACAAATATAATTTTAAACAAGCACGATATGCCTGCCTAAAAAAAAATGATGTATTATGCAAAAACACAAATCATAGCTTTGGGTCAATCACCAGCAAACAAATTTAAAAATAAAAATACTGAAAAGCTTCATTTACTTTTTGGTCTTTTTTAAAGCATCTTTCACTTCAATGCGGTCTTCTTTTTTGTAGGCAGTGATAAATGCCGACTGCAATTTGGTATTTTTCAATAAATGTTCTTTATAAGCTTCCGCTTCAACATAAGTTTTAAATTCGCCAATAGTATATTTATATAATCCGTTATGCTGCTCCTTGGAAACAGGTATGGAAATATTCATATTTTTAAAATATGTTTCCGGAACCGGATTACTAAATGCGGCTATCTGTATTTTATAGTTTACTTCGTTGGCTTTTTTAAGTGAACTGGTAATTTTTGCTCCCAGACTGGTATTGCCCGACGAAGCGCTGGCGTTTTTTGCAACCTGAGCCAAAGCAGTAACTTTTTTCTCTTCAACAGGTTTTTCCTCCATGGCTAAAACGTTCTCCGCTTTATTTGATTTTACATTGGAGTGAAAAACGAGCATATTTTGATCCGGATCAAAAACCTGCAAATCGTTTCTGCTGCCTTGATTTTCGAGTGTGAGCAAACCGCTAATTTCAGTCAGGATATTAGCATTACCGGCTTTGGGGCACAGTTCATAAATAACTTTAGTTTCGGTAAGGGGTAATTTCTCCCACTCAAAATACAAATTGGCTCCATCTTGCTTAAAAACGGCGCCGCTTGTAAGTATAGGTTTTGCATCTAATTCGGCAGCAATTCGCTCATTTAAAAGTGCTTTCTGATAGTAATTTGAATTCTGGATAACGATTGTAACGGTGATTTTCTGATTTAAGGTATCCATTAAAGATTTCTGCCTTTTAATATTTACGGCAGGGATAGATTTATTTTCCGGGACAATAACAAGATTTTCGATATTTTCTGTAGACTTTTCTTCGGCCAGATATTGATTAAGCGTTTGTACCCTAACCACTTGATTTTTTAACAAAATATGTGCAACTTTATTATTATGCTGATAATTAAAACTTGCGGGTAATTGAAAAACCCCGTTTAAAGTATCGGCAACTTGCAGGGTATATTCATACAGCACTTTTTGATTTCCTAGTCTTAGCCAGGATAATTCCAGATTTTGATTCTGAAAACTAAACTGAGCAGTTTGTCCGGAATTCTCAAACGCAGAAAAGCCATTAGGCAAAGTTTGCACAAAACGGGCAAATCCGCCGGCACCGCGATTCTGAATTTCGAGAATAACTTTAAATTTCTGACCGGCAACCACTTTGGCAGGGGCAATTACAGATACACTTATTGGTTCTTGGGCTAAAAGTGCAGCCGAAAGAAAGAAAGTAAATAATAAAACGGCTATTTGTTTCATAATTTGTAATTAATCAATACGATGTAAATTTAAGTTAAATTTGTTTCACAAAGAAATTTTAGCTTATTTTTTGATTCAAAAATAGACATTTTATGAATAAAAATATCAAATTAGTGTTGTTCATGCAACTTTTGATATCAAGTTTAGCGCCAAAAAAACTTAATACTTAAAACTGCTTCCGCCTAAAAACTCTCTTAAAATGGATGTTGGCGGCACGTTCTCGTAGTCTATTGATTCAAAATAAGATAAAAACTTTAACAATCTTCTTGCTTCGGCATATTCTCTTTCGTTTTCGAAAATCTCCTGTAGGAGCGGGAGGGCAAACTTTTTAAGAATCCCCAACTCAAACATTAGCGCAGAGTTAAACATCACATCTGCCTCTTCCTGAAATGGGAAAATGTGTAATTCTTCGCCCCTTCTTACACTTGGCCAACGCTTTAATGTTTCGAGAGCCGAATATCCGCGATATCTGTAATCTCTAATAATTCTGCGCAAAAGGCGATTATCGGTTGTAGGTATTCTGTTTCGTCTGTCTATTCCCACTTGCGTTAATGCCGAAACATAAATTTTATATTTTTGCGCATTTCGAATTTGAGGGGTAAGCTGCGGATTTAGGGCATGTATCCCTTCCAAAAGAATTAATTCATTCTCTTCCATACATATTTTAGTGCCATCGAAATATCTGAGTCCTTTTTCAAATGAAAATTTTGGAATTTCTATCTCTTCACCATTTAAGAGACGAATTAAATGATCATTAAGCAGAGCTATATCAATGGCCTGTAAGCTTTCGAAATCGTATTCGCCGTGTTCATCCCTGGGTGTATCTTCTCTATTCACAAAATAATTATCCAATGAGATAGGACGTGTTTTTAAGCCTAATACCTTTAATTGAATACACAATCGCTTGGCAAAAGTAGTTTTGCCCGACGACGAAGGCCCTGAGATTAAAATCAACCTTAGTTTATCTTTCTTTTTATGAATATTATCTGCAATTTGCGCCACCTTTTTCTCGTGTAAAGCCTCTGCTAATTGAATAATTTCGGTTGTGCGACCATCCTTAACTGCCTGGTTTATACTGCCTATAGTTTCGAGTTTTAATATTTCGCCCCAGGTTTTATACTCCTGAAAAATTTCGAATAATTTTGGCTGAAGTTCCTTGATTTGTATTTTGGTCGGATTATTGGTTTGGGGCATTAGCAAAAGCATTCCATCGTAATATTTTTCAAGGTCAAATAGCTTAAGGTATGCCGTACTTGGAACCAAATGACCATAGAAATAATCGTATATACCATCAAGCTTATAAATAGTTACATACAATTTTTTCCGATGCTGAAACAAGCGAGCCTTCTCCAGATATTTGTTTTTTTCAAATATTTCAATCGCTTCATCCAACATAATTTCTTTGCGCTCAAAAGCAATATTTTCCTCTACCAATTCATTCATTCTTTTGAGCAATGCATTGGTCATTTCGAAGGTTGTAATACCGTCCTTTTCTTCAAATTCGCAGTATAATCCTTTAGACACGGCATGTTCAATTTTTAAAGTTTTTCCCGGATACAAATCGTGCACCGCTTTATAAAGCAAAAAAAGCACCGAGCGAGTATACATGCGCATACCATCAATATGCAAAATATCAATATATCTTATATTCTTGGGGTTATACAGCTGATAGCCAAGCTCTTCAAGCTCATTATTTACAAAAGCGCCAAGAATTGGAAATTTCAATCCAAAATTTTGATTATTTGCCACTTCCAACAATGAAGTACCTTGGTTTACAGAAATTCTCTGGCCAGTATTTTCAATATATATTTCTACTTTAGATTTGTTTTTTGCCATATTTTAAATAAAATCTGATTTGTTTTCTAAAAAAAGACTTGAATATTCAATCTTTTTTGTGAAATTAGAAATTATTTTTGAAGAATAACTTATTTTTACGCAAAATATTGAAGCAAAAACATAGAAAGACTAAAAAAATTGACAAAAGTAAAATTTCAATTATCTTTATGCCTTGATGTTTTTCGTCTATGAAATAGCTTTAGTAGTAAATTTGGATTAATAATATTTTGATAAGTTCTTAAAAATAAATAATTAAAATAACGAACTTAAAAATTTTTATTATTAATTTTGACTAAAATACCAGCTTTTTTTTATCTTAGTGTTTTAAATTGTATTTATTATGCAAAAACTTGTTGCCCAGAAAAAAATGATTATCCTAATATTGCCGGTTTTTCTTTTTTATGCTTTTATCCCATTTTATCAGCAAGAAAGGCCTATATTTCAGGATTTTATCAAAAAAGACTATTTTTCGCTTATTTTTAATTCCGGCGAACAAAAACAAATTATTGAATTAAAAAATCAGATTTTAAAAACTGACGAAAACTTGCAAAAAGCAAGAGCTTATGTTCTCGAAGCCGAAAAGCAAGACAGAATTATTAAGGTAACCCAAAGCGAAAAAACCAAAAACAAAGCCTTAAAAACCAAAACCAAACTTATAAAGAAAGCCGACAAAATATGGACAAATACGCTGCCAGAGCTTTTTCAGAAATATGAAGCGCTGGCAGTAATCTATACCAATAAATTTACAACAGTACAACCCAAGGCCGATAGCGCCTATTACCAATTTGCACAGCGCATAAAACAATTAGCAGATATTGATGCTAATTTGGCCAAAAACACATACAGTTATGCACTTTCGCTAGAAACTACCGAAAAATCTGCTGAACTGCAAAAAGTAGTAAAAGTAATGCCCAAAGTTATTTCAGAATACGAATATGCTTATGCAGCGCTCATGGGCGATCAAATTATCAAAACATGGATAAAATCAGAAGTAAAAAATGAAGAAACCACAAACAAACAAAATAACAAAAAAACCGAAACGCTAGTAGAAAAAACCGAAAAAAGCCATATAACCACTGTAAATGGAAGCATTTATGTTTCATTTGAATCAAAAATTATTAGTCAACTAAAACTTAGTTCGGACGAAACTCAGCAACTGAATAATGCCAAACAAATGGAAAACAATGTTTTGGCAATAAACTCACAGATAGATAAATGGTACACCGAAATAGATAAACTTAGATATCAGGCAGATACTGCCAAAACAATTACAAACAAAGAGAGCTATAAAAAGAAAGTATCAGAATTGGAAGTGCAGTCATTTCAAAAGCTCATTGAAGCCACCGACATCTATCTAAAAGTAAACAAAATAAAATTCGATTTGTATAAAAAATATCTTCAAACCCTGGCCTTTACAAGCGATGCACAAAAAAATAAAGTACAAATGCTGGCCATGGAAGCCAACACACTTTTTAGCATTGCCGAAACTAAAAAAAATCTGGCCATGAAACTGCAATATGTTTCGGATAAATATATAAAATTGATGGAAGCAAACGAACTAGAGCTTTTGGCATTAGAGAAACAAGAGTCTGCCTTTTTATATTTCTATGCTATGCCCGAAACTACCGAAGCCATTATTGCCGAAACAGAAGAAGTTGTTAGTCCAATCGAAGAGCAACTAGAATCGACAGCTGAAAAAACTGTTGCCGGACAAGCGGAATTTCCAAGAAGCTATAACTATTCAGCTCTAAAGCAGTCTCAAGTAGATGTTTTGTCGCTTACCAGCGATTTTACCTACAGAGTGCAGGTTGGCGCCTTTAAAACTTTTCCGTCGCTTGCCCTGGCCAAGAAATACAAAATAACTCCCAAAAAACTTAATAACAGCGACTTAAGCGTATTTTACGCTGGAGATTTTAAATCCTTCGAAGCCATTAATTTCGTGCTCGACGAAGTAAGACAGAAAGGGTATAAAGACGCTTTTATCATCAGCTATATAAATACACAACTTTGCAGCCCTGTTCAGGCCCAGAATGCTATAAAAAAGAATAAAGACCTATACTCTAAATATTTAGACGTGGCCAAGTATGAATTATTAGCACTAAAAGGCAATAAAAGTTATTTTGATATTTACAAAGCAGAAACCAAAGAAGCACCTGCCAAAATAGAGCAGCAATCCGTTGAAGAAAAAATAGGTGGCAATACCTTAGAAAACCAAAAAGGTTTGGCATTTTATGTTCAGTTAGGATCCTTTTCGAAACCCGATGTACCTGCAACCCTCAAATCTTTTCTGCCACTAACTGTAAGCAAGAAAAAATCCGGTTTGTACAGCATGCTCAAAGGGCCATTTGGAACGTATTCTGATGCACAAAATTTTGAAAAAACAGTAAAGAAAAATGGAATTTCGGGCGCATACATTGTTTCTTACAAAGATGGCAAACCATTAGAACTATTTAAAGCCATTGAAGAAGACAAGAAAAACGAAAACAAAACCGCTGTTGCTTCTACAGAAAACAAAAATACAGCCACATCAGAAAAAATCGCCTACCGTATTCAGGTGGCTGCCTATGCTGGTGCCATTCCATCAGATTTACAGAAAAAACTAGATTTAGTAGCACAGAGCATGCCGGTTGAAAAATTTAAACAAAAAAATGGTGTGGTACTTTATACCGTGGGTTATTATACCACTTACGAAATGGCACAAAAAGCAAAAAACGACCTGAGCAAATTCTCCATAAACGAAGGCTTTGTGGTTGCATTTAAGGGAGACGAAAAAATAGATTTAAGCGAAGCCAGAAAAAGTAATTAACTATGTTGTTTCAAACCAAAGATTCGCCTAAGAACGCGATAGACGAAAAAATAGAGAACTTACAATTTTTAGTTTTATTTAACGACGACCACAATACTTTTGATTATGTAATTGAATGTTTGGTCTTTATTTGCGGACACACTTATGAGCAAGCCGAACAAAGTGCCCTTATAGCGCATACCAAAGGTAAATGCACCATTAACGAAGGTACATTCGATGAACTAAAACCAATAAAAGATGCTTTAATTGAAGCAGGCCTAAGCGCAATAATATCAAATTAATATGTAGAATATGGAAATTGCTGTAATTGTCTCATTAATATTTCTGGGAATTGTACTTTTGATGTTGGAGTTTTTTGTTGTTACAGGCACTGTTGTTCCTGGCGTTATTGGCATTGCTCTTATGCTTGCCGGCGTATATCTTTCTTATATCAATTTTGGTACGGAAATAGGTCATTTTACACTTTTGGCTACCTTACTTTTTATTTTTATCACCATTTACAAACTATTAAAAAGCAATACATGGAAAAAAGTTACCCTCAATTCGTCTATTGAATCAAAAGTAAACGAAATATCGGGTACATTGATAATAGGCGATAAAGGAATTGCCATTTCAAGGCTTGCACCCATGGGAAAAGTAATGATAAAAAATATCATGGTTGAAGCAAAAGCCGAAAACGAATTTATCAATCCGAAAGAAGAAATTGTGGTTATCGGCATTGAATCTAGTAAAGTAATTGTTACACGTAATCTAAATAATCAATAATGGGAACATACGTAGTTTTGTTGCTGGCCATATTTGTTGGTCTCATTTTTTTACTTTGGTTGATACCCGTTGGACTATGGTTTCAGGCCATGATTTCTGACGTAAGAGTATCGCTTATTCAGTTAATTTTTATGAGGTGGAGAAAAGTGCCGCCTTCAGTAATTGTAAAAGCATTAATTACTACAAAAAAAGCAGGTATTGATCTAAAGAGAGACGATCTGGAAGCTCACTTTTTAGCCGGGGGAAATATTATTAAGGTGGTAAATGCCCTTATTTCTGCCGAAAAAGCCAATCTGGATCTTAACTTTCAGACTGCAACAGCTATTGACCTTGCCGGTAGAGACGTTTTTAATGCCGTGCAAATGTCTGTTAATCCAAAAGTTATTAATACGCCTCCGGTAACTGCCGTTGCAAAAGATGGTATTCAGCTCATCGCAAAAGCGCGTGTTACCGTTAGAGCATCTATTAAGCAACTGGTTGGTGGTGCCGGAGAAGAAACCGTACTGGCGCGTGTTGGCGAAGGTATTGTATCATCTATTGGCTCTTCTGTTTCTCATAAAGAGGTACTCGAGAACCCCGATAATATTTCGAGGGTGGTTTTAGCCAAAGGACTTGATGCAGGAACAGCCTTTGAAATTCTTTCGATTGATATTGCAGATATTGATATTGGAAAAAATATTGGAGCTGTTTTACAGACCGACCAGGCAGAAGCCGACTTAAAAGTAGCCAAAGCACGCGCCGAAGAACGAAGAGCTATGGCTGTGGCCAAAGAACAAGAGATGCGAGCATTAGGATTTGAAATGCGTGCCAAAGTTATCGAAGCCGAGGCCGAAATTCCAAAAGCGATGGCAGAAGCATTTAGAAATGGTAATCTTGGTATTATGGATTATTACAAATTTCAGAATATTCAGGCTGATACTGCCATGAGAAAAAGTATTTCCGGTTACGATGATGAGAAAAAGAAAGGCGATATTCAAAACAACGAGTAGTGTAAAAAATAATCAAAAAACTTCGGAAATGATTTTCCGAAGTTTTTTTTATAGCAAATTATTGTCTGCTACATTATTCAAAATTAGGAATAATATTATCGATTTCACGTGAAATTCGGTCAAAAACTTCATCAAAATTACCGGTTCCGTCAATATCTATTACACCAAATCTGGATATCCATTTTTCTACAACATGTATAGTTTTTTCTTCGTGCTCCTTAAACCTGCGAAGCATTAGCGTCATTGATTTGTCGTAATGCTTACCTTTTTCGCTTAAACCCCTCTTATTAAGCCTTTCCATTGCATGAATGGCCGGAACTTTTAAATTAAATGCCAAAGCAATGCTCGAATGATGCTTCTTTAATAAACCTTCGAGGATGTATGATTGCACTAAAGTACGTGGAAACCCTTTAAAAATATAGCCTTTGGCATTTTGCGCATTTTCAAGTTTACGTTCAATCAACTGAACCACAATCTCATCTGCCACATGCTCCTCTTTCATATTATGTTCTTCGATTCTTTGCCCAATAGCAGTATTATTCCTGATCTCGTCTTCGAGCAATTTACTCATATTAATGCTTTCTAAACCATATTTTTTAGCAATAGCAGCAGATTGAGAACTTCTTCCGGATCCCGGATATCCAAAAATAACGATATTAAACAGATTGTTTTGTAATTCGGAAGAAATTATCTCCGAAATCTGTTTGGTAACATTATCAATTGCCTGACTTCCATCTACGGCTCTAAAAAGACCTCTCTCTCTGTAAAACTCAATAACAGGCACCGTTTTATTGGTATATTCCTCCAAACGTTTACGAATAACCTCCTCGTTATCGTCACTTCTTCCGGAAATAGCTCCCCTTGAAACTAAACGTTTTACGGACTCTTCAAAAGGCACTTCAAGGCTAATCAGGCAAGTAAGAGATGTGCCCAACTTAAGCATCAATCCTTCAAGAATATAGGCCTGAGTATATGTTCTGGGAAAGCCATCGAACAAAAAACCCTTTGCCTGAGGATTGTTTTCAATTGTCTTTTCAATAATTTGCACAATTATCTCATCAGAAACCAATCCGCCACTGGCCATAATTTTCTCTGCCTTTTTCCCTAAATCGGACCCTTCCTGAATCTCCCTGCGAAGAATATCTCCGGTAGAAATATAATACAAATGATATCTTGTAATTAAAAACTCCGACTGAGTTCCTTTACCCGCCCCCGGAGGACCAAATAGTGCTATATTCAACATAAATTTTACGTTTTACTTAATAAATCAGGTTAAATTATTATGCATGCAATATATTTATTTTTTTTGATTATACACAAATTTCGATGTATATTTTTGCAAACGTTTGAATTGATTTACCAGCATACAATATGGGGCAAAATTGACAATGCGCTAATTGTAAAAAAATACACGAATTGATAAAAAATATCTATTTTTGAGCTTGAATAAATCAAAAATCCGAAAATAAAAATTCTATGTTTAAAAAACTTGGTATATTCTTTATGCTGATTTTTACAGCCATAGCTGCTTTTGTAGCTTACAATTACTTATTCTCCGAAAACATCAGCGAAGAAAAAAAAGAATTTGGTCTCTTTGTATACCCAAATACTTCGCTCGACTCCATTATTAAGCTCATGGAAACCGAGAAAGTATTAATAAACAGCCAATCTTTTAAACTATTAGCCGAAAATAACAAAGCTACTATCAAACCCGGCTACTACAAACTTAAAGCCGGCATGACCAATCGCCAAATTTTAAGACTTTTTACCGCAGGCCTTCAAACTCCTGTTAAAGTAAGTATTGTACATGCCCGCACCAACGAAGATTTGGCCAAATTGATAGCGAAACAATTAATTTTTAACGAAGAAGATATTCTCCCTTATTTAAATTCGCATGATTCTTTGGCTGAATATAATTTCGACCCAATCTCAGTTAAATCAATGATAATACCAAATACCTATGAATTTTACTGGACAAGCACACCCAAAAAATTTCTCGATAAAATGTTTGCCGAATACCAAAAATTCTGGAACGATGATAGAATACAAAAAGCCGAAAAAATAGGATTATCGCCTTTAGAAGTAAGCACACTGGCCAGTATTGTGCAAGCAGAGCAAAGCAAAAACATTACAGAACAACCAACCATTGCAGGCTTATACATGAACAGACTCAGGAAAAAAATACCCCTGCAGGCCGACCCAACAGTAATTTATGCCATACAGGATTTCAACCGCAAAAGATTATTAAAATCCGATTTACAAATAGATTCACCCTACAATACTTATAAGTATGCTGGTTTGCCGCCTGGCCCCATTAACCTGCCATCGATAAATGCACTGGATGCCGTTTTAAACTACGTATCGCACGAATATATTTACATGTGCGCAAAAGACGATTTCTCAGGTTTCCATTATTTCAGCACCACCCTAAATCAGCATCAGATTTATGCCCAAAGATACCAAAAAGCGCTGAATAGCAGAGGAATAAAAAAATAATAATTCACAATTATGGAAAACAAACTTAGCGTTAATGTTCATTCGGAAATTGGAAAATTAGAAGCTGTAATTTTACATACACCAGGAGCCGAAGTAGAAAATATGAGTCCGGCAAATGCCCAAAGAGCATTATACTCCGATATCTTAAACCTTAAAGTGGCACAAAAAGAATACGCACAATTCAGTGGAGTTTTAGGCATGCTCACCAACGTATATCAGGTAAAAGACTTATTGGCCGATGTTTTAAAAATGGATAAAGTGAAAGAAACTTTATTACAAAACATTTGCTGCCAGGATAAAAATGGCCCCATGATAAATGCATTAATCGATACAAATGCACAAGAATTGTCGCGATTACTCATTGAAGGAATTCCACTGGTACACGATACGCTTACCAAATATCTGAGTCCAATTGGATATGCTGTAGACCCACTGCATAATTTTTTCTTTATGCGCGATGCTGCTTCGGCTATTTTTAATTCGGTATTAATAAACAAAATGGCTACCCCTATTCGCGACAGAGAATCGGCCATAATGGAAGCCATTTTCGATTATCATCCTTATTTTCAAACAAAAACTATTACGCCAAAAAAAGAGATCATAAAACCCGACCATTTCTCTATGGAAGGTGGCGACATTTTAGTGGCGCGCGAAGATGTTCTGCTCATTGGCATGGGAAGCAGAACTACCAGCAAAGGAATAGATTACATTATGCACAAATTTGGCAAAAACAACGAGCTTAAACATATTATAGTTCAGGAATTGCCACACGAACCCGAATCTTTTATTCACTTAGATATGGTTTTTACTTTTCTGGATATAGATAAGTGCATGGTGTACGAACCTATTGTACTTAAAAACAATGCGCTAAAAACAATTCACATTCAAATAGAAAATGGATTGGCCATAAATATTCAAGAAGAAAAAAACCTGATTGCGGCGCTCAACAAAGTAAATTTCCATATTGAGCCTTTATTTTGTGGGGGAAAGAAAAGTAGAACCTACCAAGACAGAGAGCAATGGCATAGCGGAACAAATTTTTTTGCCATAGAACCCGGTAAAGTAATAGGATACGCAAGAAATCTGCATACACTAGAAGAACTAAACAAAAACGGTTTCGAAATAATTCCGGCAGAAAAAATTCTAAATGGAGAACTTAAACCCGAAGACTACAAAAAATTTGTAATTACAATAGACGGTTCAGAATTAGCCCGCGGAGGAGGTGGAGCGCGTTGCATGACCATGCCCATAAGACGCGAAAAAGTAAATTGGTAAAATTAAAGCAAAATATTTTCAAATGAACGCATTTCATTCTTACGACATTAGAGGTATATATAATACAGATTTTAATAAAGATGATGTTTATAAAATCGGGTATTTTTTACCAAAGTTGCTGCAAACAAAAAAAGTGCTTGTAGGCTACGATGCCCGAATAAGCTCTCCCGAAATTACAGAATATCTGCTAAATGGAATTACTGATTCGGGTGCAGATGTTTATCTCATTGGGTTGGCTACAACTCCAATGGTATACTACCTTACCGGTACATTTGAGTTCGAAGCATCTGTTCAAATTACAGCTTCGCATAATCCGGCTGAATACAACGGACTAAAAATTTCGGGAAAAGATGCCAAGCCAATTGGATTTGACACTGGATTAGTAGCCCTAAAACAATTATGCGAAACCGAAAAAATAATTACGGCCGAAATTAAAGGTCAAATAATTCATTTTGATAAAAAAGAAGTTTATCTCGATTTTTTAAAGAAATACCTTGTCGATTTTTCGCATCTAAATCTATCCATCGATTGTTCCAATGGAATGGCGGCATTGATAATCAAAGATTTACTTGGCGAAAATCAACACTATTTGTTTAGTGAGTTAGATGGTACTTTTCCCAACCACGACCCAAATCCACTTAAGCTAGAGAACATTAAATGGCTGCGAGAATCAGTGATTAAACACGACAGCGATTTAGGTATAATTTTCGATGGAGATGCAGACAGAGTGATGTTTACCGACGAGAAAGGCAATTTTATTTCTCCTGATTTAATTATCGCACTCATGGGCGATTACTTCCTAAAAAAGGACCCCGAAAATAAAAAAGTACTTCAGGACATTCGCACATCAAACTCCGTAAAGGAATATTTAAGCAAATACAATGCAGATGTGCACATGTGGAAAGTAGGAAGGGCACATGCTGCATTAAAACTACGTGAAATTGACGGGCTTTTTGGCGGCGAACTGGCCGGACATTATTATTTTAAAGACTTTTACTATTCTGATTCAGGTATGCTGGCAGCCCTTATTGTACTTCAAATAGTTAAGGAATACAAATCCGAAGGAATTGCCATTTCGAAAATAATCGAAAATATTCAGCATTACGAAAACTCCGGGGAAATCAATTTTAAGCTCGAAAAAAAATCAGAAGCCATGGAAGCGGTAAAAAATCATTTCCTGGCATCCGAAAAACACACGAACTTTTACGATTTCGATGGATTTAGAATTGAATACCCCGACTGGTGGTTCAATATCCGCAAATCGAATACCGAACCCTATTTGCGCTTGCTCGTTGAAGCAAAATCAAGCAATTTATTAAATCAAAAACTAATCAAAATAAAACAAATCATCACATCATTCTCTTAATACTAATTTGATGATGGAAAAAATATGAGCAGGGAAAACTTAATAAAACCACCTGTTAATTAACAAAAAAGATTTGCGTAATCATAGAGTTCTCCTCTATTTTGCGCAAATTTTTATACAAAATGAAGCTGAGATTAACCGCCATATTAAGCATTTTCACCTTCATTGCCGCCAATGCACAAATTCCAGCAGAATATTACAATTCGGCCATTGGATTAACAGGCAATGATTTAAAACAAGAATTGCACAACATTGTTAGCTCCGGCCATACCAAATTGGATTATAGTGATTTGTGGACAGCCTTTGCCAGTACGGATGTTTTCCCTGCACCCAATAATACCTTATCTGGGATATGTATTCGGATATTCCGGGCGGCACTCCTGCCTATACTTATACGATTACGATACACCAATGTGGTACCTATTCGGGTGAGGGAGACTGCTACAACCGTGAGCATTCATTTCCCAAAAGCCGGTGGGGCGGATTCGACGATGCAGCCAATCCACAATATACTGACCTTAATCACCTTTACGCCACCGATGGCTATATAAATTCCAAGAGAAGCAATTATCCTTTTGGCGAAGTTTCATTGCCAACTTACACTTCAACAAACGGAAGCAAAGTAGGAGACAATACATATTCGGTTGATTACAATGGAATTGTATTCAAGCCCATTGATGAGTACAAAGGCGATTTTGCAAGAACCTATCTCTACATGGCCACACGCTTCAAAGACGAAATTCCTACATGGGTAAGCACCTATAGCAGCGCCACTGATATCGAAATTGTGCTTAACTCCACAGGTGATTTTACTTCCTGGTATATCAACATGCTGCTAGATTGGCACGAAGCAGATCCTGTTAGCCAAAAAGAATTAGACCGAAATCAGGAAGTTTACAATGCACAAGGCAACGCAAATCCATATATCGACCATCCCGAATGGGCCTGCGAAGTTTTTGCATCCGGTTCGTGCACTGGTGTGGCTGCACCACAAAACTTTGCAGCAAATGCCCTTTCAGGTACCGAAATTCTTTTAAACTGGAACTTAAACATCAATGCCAACAACATTATTTTGGCTTTCAATTCAAGCAACTCCTTTGGCACACCGCTTAACGGCACGGCTTATTCTGCCAATGACCTCATTTCGGGTGGAGGCACAATTCTTTATGCTGGTAATGCTACTTCTTTTAATCACACATCATTAACCGAAGGCACAGTCTACTATTACCGAGTTTGGTCTGTAGATGCATCAAGTAATTAGCTGAATTCAAGTCATAAATGCAACTTTATTGTTAGACAAATTTAAATCAAA
>DYOH01000066.1 GCA_020720625.1 Acetofilamentum sp.
TATAATCTATAGAAGTAATATCCTAAGGAACTTATTATTAGCGTTATTTCAGCAGACCCTAAGTATTTTGTAAAATAAAGCTTTTGCAGTAGAAGAAAACGCCACAAAACTCAATCATTATTGAAACGATTTTAAGCAGAAAAAAATTCATTATGGGGAAAAAAGAAACGCAATACCCATATAATAATGAAAAGGCAAAAAAAATTTAGAATACAATTAGAATTTTAGGGGAAAGAGGAAGCATTTAAGCTGAATTAACCAAATGCATCCTCATCCTTTTATCTTCGAGAAATCATTTTTTAACGCATCTGATAGAAAATGCATGATCTAATCTAAAAGGTGTATATACCAAAGTCCCGGTTGCCTTATCTATTCGCGCAGCATATTTATGTGGAAATTGAAAACCGGAAACCGAAGTTGATGTCCAAAACATGCAATGCGTTCCGAACTCATCATTAAAGAAACCGCCTTGTTCACCCGGAGCATTCATTCCGGCAAATTTTATATCGAAACCAAGGTCTTTAAGTAAATCAACACTTGTCTTTGCAGTTGTTGATCCGGGCGCTGTTCGGGTATTTGTTGGAAGCAGAGCGGCGCCGGCAGCAGATGTTAACAAAGCTTCAAACTCCGCTTTAGTCGGAAGTCTCCAGCCTTCCGGACAAGCTTCGGGCTGATTTAAACCATTTCGGTATACAAAACCATATTCTGCTAGATTGCTTGCATTTCCGTCGGGGTTAAATGAATTACCAGCTCCCATCTGAAAGGCAAGATTTTCGGCCATCCAAATAGTTCCGCCAACGGTAATGGTTTTATAAGATTTTCCATTTCGAGCATCTCTCAAAACCGAAGGACCGGTAGTTGTAGTGCTTGTGGTGGTTCTCTGGGCCATACCTGCATACGAGCAGATTACAGCCAATAATACAAAAAATCCCTTTTTCATGCTGAATAATAATAGCTTGCTTACTTAAAAAACGGCATTGGCTTTCCGTTAATTTCAAATGTTTTATTTCAATACAATATAATACAAAAAAAAATAGGCTGTATCTCAAATTTCATTTTTAAAAGCAAAAAAAATACCACAACTTAAACAGCATCAGTGCAATCTTACAAAAAATGAGCAACTATTACGCATTCCATTTTTTGAATGGGTTTACGACAATCAATAAAATATTTTCAAACATATTATTCCGGTAAATAATAAATAGGTATCAATACTCGTAATAAAAATAAAGCGAGGTCATGCGCTAAATGCAAATAATCTAATACTTACGCGCATTATGTAATAAGAAAAAATCGGCTAGCACCAGCGCCGACATAGCCTCTACAATAGGCACCGCACGTGGCACCACGCAAGGGTCGTGTCGCCCTCCGGGGTTTATAGAAACCTCTTGCAGCGCAGCATTAATAGTTTTCTGATTTTGCAGAAGCGTGGCCACAGGTTTAAAAGCCACATTGAAATAAATCGACTGGCCATTAGAAATCCCCCCTTGCACGCCACCCGAAAAATTAGTCTTTGTAAAAACCTTTCCGTTTTCTACGAAAAAAAGATCGTTGTGCTGAGAGCCTTTAAGCTTAATTCCGTCAAAACCCGACCCAATTTCGAATCCTTTCACGGCATTAATATTCAGCATAGCAAATCCCAATCTTGCATGTAATTTTTCAAATACGGGCTCGCCCCAACCGGCAGGCACATTTTCTATCATGCATGTAATTATTCCACCAACAGTATCGCCTTCATCCTTTATTTTTTCGATAAAACTGGTCATTTCTTCGGCGATTTCCATATCCGGACATCTGACTAAATTTTGCTCAATTAGGGAGAAATCAAGTTCTTCAGGAAGTTTATTAAGTTTGATGTTTCCAACAGCCGATGTAAAAGCGGTAATGCGAATATTTAAAGGCCAAAGCAAATGCTGAGCAATGCTGCCTCCAATTACCTGCGAAACGGTTGTACGAGCAGAGCTTCTGCCACCGCCCCTATAATCCCTGATTCCGTATTTCTGACTATAAGTATAATCGGCATGCGATGGTCGAAAAGAATCGGCAATAGTATGGTAATCGGATGATCGCTGATTACTATTTTCAACCATAAAGGCAATAGGTGTACCCGTTGATTTCCCTTCGAAAACGCCCGAAAGAATGCGCAATTTATCGGGTTCGTTGCGCGAAGTGGTAATTTTTGATTGCCCCGGTCGCCTTTTGTTTAGCTGATTTTGAATAAAATCTGTATCAAGCAAAATTCCGGATGGAAAACCATCGAGAATACCCCCAATAGCAAAGCCATGCGATTCGCCAAATGTAGTAAGACGCAAAATATTTCCAAAACTATTAACGCTCATTCTCCTGATTATTAATTGGTAGGCGAAGAGTAAAACAGCTACCATTATTTACATCACTCTTAACTGATAAATCGCCACGGTTTAACAAAGCCAAATCGTAGCACAATTTTAGCCCCAACCCGGTCCCCTTCTCGTTATGGGTTCCGTAGGTAGTAAAAATTTGATTAAAAACAAACAATTTCTCCAACACTTCTTTTTTAATGCCCACTCCGTTATCTTTTACCGAAACCAATATAAATTCCATTTCGCGCTGGCAAGAAATTTCAATACTTCCCCCATCAATGGTAAATTTAACTGCATTAGAAATTAAATTTCGAAAAATAGTTTTAACCGAATTTGCATCACAAAAGGCAATGCAATCATCTTCAACAATATTATAAATGGAAATAGACTTAATATCTGCTGTACCTCTAAGCAGCCTTACATTTTCTTCGACAAGCGAATTTACGGAAAAAATGGCCGGACTAAAAACCACGTCATCTTTTTGTGCTCTTGCCCACAAGAGCAAATTTTCGAGCAAGTTAAAGGTTTGCTGCGACGAATCTCTCGCCGTAACAAGCATTTCTTTAAGCTCATCATTACTAAATGATTCAAATTGCTCGGTTAGCAATTCGAGCAGCTTTTGTAAACTTCCAACCGGCCCCCTTAAATCGTGTCCAATGATTGAAAACATGCGGTCTTTAGTTTTATTAGTCTCCATTAATTGCTGCTCGCGCTCACTCAACTGATGCAATGTTTGTTTAAGTTCTTCGGTTTGCTCATTTACCTGCTGATTTTTGAGTAATAATTCTTCGTTTATCCTTTTTCTAATTACACTCATCCTGTAAAGAAATCCGGCAATAACCACTACAATCAGCAAAATCATCAATACCAGGTTTCTATTTCTTTTTTGGGTAGCAATAATCAGATTAGCTTCGTTCTGGGCCTTGATAGTCTGAATTTCGAATTGGGTTTTTTGCTTGTCAAACTCATACTGAAGCTCAAAATTTTGCAACTTATTTTGCACTTCCTGGGCAGAAACAGAATCAACTACCGCTTTAAACTTTTTAAAATCAATCAAAGCATTTTTAAAATCGGCTTTTGATTCAAGAATTTGGCTTCGCAATTGGTAGATACGCTTTAAATAATCAAGATTACCTAAATCAATGGCAAAAGGAATTATTTTATCAATATGTTTTAATGCATCAGCGTATAATTTTTGAGCAAAGTATGTTTCGGCTCTTAACAATTGTACATCAATTAGCACAACAGAATCGCCAATTTGCAGATAATAGTCTTCGGCAATATCCAAATATTTAAAAGCAAGCAGGAAATCACCCATCTGATTAGCCACATCGCCAAAGTTCAGATATGAATCAGCAATACCCGAAGTTCGACCAATTTCCATATTAATTTTCAGCGATTTATCGTAATAAAACAAGGCCGAATCAAATATTTGCTTTTGATTAAAAATTTCGCCGATATTATTATAGGCTGTTGCCATACCGTCCTTGTTATTGTTGGCCCTAGCAAAATACAAGCCCTTGAGATAATAAGTGTAGGCCTTATCTAAATCTTGCTGAAGATCGAGCACAATACCAATATTATTATACACAGAAGAAAGGCGCGAAGAATCTTTTAAAATTAGTGCCAAACTTACAGAACGTAAATATTGCTCAAGCGACCGCTGATAATCACCAATCAGATAATATACAATGCCCAAATTATTTAGAGTTGCCGCCATCCAGGCAGTATCTTTCTCAATCTCCCAAACCCTTAAGGCACTATAATAGTATTTTATAGCTTCTTGATAATTACCTCTGGTATGCTCAATAATGCCCGAAATATTGTAGGAATTTCCCATAGCTTCGGCATTATTCGACTCGTCGGCGTATTTTTCGGCCATTTTAGTCAAAGTTCCGGCAAACTGCATATTCACATGCACAAACTCATAAGCTAATTCACTAAGATAAAAGCTTTTAGCCTCGGAAGTTTTTATAGTATCCAGTGCCAAACTGATACTATCCGGCAAAGTTTGTCCACCGACCAAGCTATAAGACAGGAAAAAAAATAATCCCGAAGATAAATATTTAAAAAATCTTTTACAAAATTGGCACATCACTACAAAATTATATAATTTTAAAATATAAATTGCCTAATCCAACAATAAAAATTATCAAAATGGAAAACTTTGTTGCCTATAATCCTGTGAAACTGCATTTCGGTATGAATTGCACCCAGGGAATCAACGAAATAGCACGTAAATATGGTACAAAAGCCCTTCTGGTTTATGGGCAAAATTCGGTGATTAAATTTGGTTACTTAAACAAAATATTATCGCAGCTCCCAGATATTGAAGTAATAGAATACAAGGGAATAAAACCAAATCCTGTAATAGAAGATGTTTACAAAGCAATAGAAAAAGGCAAGGAGCAGCAGGTAGACATGGTAATTGGGCTTGGTGGCGGAAGTGTAATTGATAGTGCCAAGGTAATAGCCGTAGGCATAGCCAATGAGATAGATGTTTGGGATTTTATGAAATCGAAAGTAAAGGCAACGAAAAGTTTGCCGCTAATATGCATTCTAACTCTTGCAGCCACAGGAACCGAGATGAATGGAGCTGCGGTTATACAAAATCATCAGGCAAACGAAAAAATTGGCTTTGTTTCGCCACTCATGTATCCGGCGCACAGCTACTTAGATCCAAGTTTTACCTATACCGTAGGTAAAAGCCAAACTGCCTTTGCCACAGCAGATATCATTGCCCATGCACTCGAAGCATATTTTGGGAAAGACGAACCAGAAGTAACCGACCAGATTACATTCGGAATTATCAGAACAGCAATAACTTATGGTAAGCTTTGCATTTCCGGACCGAACAATTTCGAGTACAGATATAACCACATGCTTAGCGCCACACTGGCATTAAACGGAACAAGTTATTTCGGCAAAAAAGGAGGCGACTGGGGTGTACATGGCATCGGACACCTATTAAGCCTCTTATTCGATACCCCACATGGTGCCACACTAAGTATAGTTTATCCGGCCTGGTTAAAATATCACTCCGAAATAATCCCCGAAAGAATAATAAAATTGGGCAAACATGTTTTTGGAGTAGAAAGCGTAGATGATACTATTTTACATTTTGAAAATTATTTTGCTCAGATAAATTGTCCCATTCGATTAAATGATTTATCTTTAACAAGAGAACAAATTGAATTATTTTTGGAAAGCGCCATAAAATCAAAAGTATCGGGAGCAAATTATCAGTTAAACGATGTATCCTTGACCAAAATGGTGGCTTTAATGAGTAACAACTAGATATAAAAAGTTGTAAATAAACAATTTACAATAATCAAACAAAAATATGCCCCCAAAATGGGAGTGCTCTTTAATCAAAAAAAAATTCGGATGAAATACGCAGAACTCATAAGACTTGAAGATTTAAGTACCCTATTAAGCAATGATTTCGATGGTTTAGAATACATCTACCGCGGTCATTTCGAAAATGCCATCAGCCAGCAAATACTCTCAATGGCCGAAAAAGATTTAGACACAACTGATGGAAGGGAAGCCATAAAAAAGAGGATATTTTTTATCATGGTCGAGGGCCTTCAGAATATAACCCGCCATCAGGAAGTAAAAAGTTTTGACAAAAACGAATATCATGGTGCATTTTTTATTCAGCGACAAAAAGAAGATTACATCATGACTACAGGAAATATTATTGAAAACAAGGAAATAAAACCACTTACCGAAAAGCTTGAGAAAATTAATAGTCTGGATATCAACGAACTAAAAAAATACTACCTTGAGCGTTTAAAAGACGGCGAAATAAGCAACAAAGGCGGTGCAGGCTTGGGATTAATAGAAATGGCACGCAAATCGGGCAATAAATTGGTTTACGACTTTATGCCCATTGACAAAGACAACTCGTTTTTCTATTTTCAAACTGTATCTAGTATCAGCAGTAAAAAAGGAAACGAAAATGCAGAAAAAAAAATGGAAGCCGTTGCCGGCACACTCGACTATATAAAAAATATGCACAAAATACTGAACAAATACTCCGTTCAGCTACAATACAAAGGTAATTTCAGTCAATCGAGCATTCTAAACCTACTTGGTATTCTTCAAAAGAACAAAATAAAAAACAAACTCAATGCCAAGGTATCTAATATCATGATAGAAATGCTTCAGAATGTGGCCAAACACGGCGCAAACAGAGGCGAAAACGGCACACCGGCATGTTTCTATCTCATGGAAAATCAAAATAATATTACACTTTTTACCTCAAATTTTGTAAGAAAAGAAGATGAAGAAGAATTAATTAGCAAAATTGAATTTGTAAATTCGCTTTCAAAAAAAGAATTAAACGATTATTACAATAGGGTTTTACTATATTTCGATGCCGATGAAAAGAGAACCGGTCTTGGCTTTTTAGATATCAGATTAAAAAGCGACAAAAAAATAATGTATAAATTGACACCCTATAACAAATATTATTCTATTTACTCTATTTATATTGATGTAAGTTTAACCAATATACAAATGAATGCACTAATTATAGAAGCCACAGAAGAAACGCCACAAGTAAATTATAATCCGGCAAATTCAAAATTTATTATTTCGCAACGCTCGCTACCCGAAAACGCCATCGAATTTTACGATAAAATTTATGTTTGGCTCGATGAATACTCAAAAAATCCTAATCCATTAAGTTTTTTTGAATTTAATTTTGAGTATTTTAATACGGCCAGCTCAAAACAAATTATCAAAATTATGCTCTTATTGGAAAAAATGGCACAATTTTCGGAGGTTAAAGTAAAATGGTTTTATCACGATTACGATGAAGACATGCTGCAAAACGGACAAAGATTTGCTTCGCTTGTAGATCTTGATTTCGAATTAATTGAATTAACCGAAGATGTTGAATGAAAATTTTTAAAAAAATGAAAGTTACCAGAAATCTAATTGTATTTATAGCTTTGTTGACTATAACGCTAAGCGGCTGTTTTCAGGATGACTTAGGCGATATTCGGGAAAACATAACCGGCACATGGCGCTGCCAGGAAGAAAGTGCATTATTCGAAGTGCAGTACTACGATGTTCAGATAAGCAAAGATACCGACGACGAACAAGGAATCATTGTGTACAACTTCTTTGATAGCAAAATGAATGTTCGGGTTGAAATAAATGGCAATTCACTCACCATACCTTTACAGGAAATTGATGGATGGGAAATTAGCGGAACCGGCGAAATAAGCGACAATTTTGAAAAAATTTCGTGGGAATTTACGGCCGATAACGGCAATGGCCCGGAAGATGTATTTGCCTATTATACAGGTAAGTCTCCCGTTGCCACTGGTTTTTTAGCTGAAAATTAATTCATAAGGTCTGTTAAGCAAGTTGTCGAGTTCGCCAATGCCAATATTGCGGCTTTTTCGGAATGTTTCTCTACCATCAAAATAAATTAAAATAGTAGGTACAGCAAAAACCTGATTTTGTGCTGCAATTTCGGGATATTCTACCGTATCCGCATAAAATAGTTTAATATTTGGATATTTATCCAAAATAAGCTCTTCGACCTTTGGCTTTAATACTTTGCACACATTGCATTTTTCGTGCGAGAAATACACCAATGCAGCAATATTTTCGCTGGCTGCATTGGCAAACTCGTCGTAAGACTTTAAGTTTATATACATGATAATGAAAAATTAATAAATTCCTTGTTGAAGCATTACCAATGTGCAATTTTCTACCACTTCTATGCCCTGTTCAGCAGCCAGATTTGCTAATTCGCTGTTTTCGGCACCGGGGTTAAAAATAATGCGCTTAGGTTTAATAGAAAGTATAAAATCATAATACGCTTTCTGACGCTCGGCACCAAGGTACATGGTAATGGTGTGCACTTTTTCTGCCGGATTAATTTGCGATAAAATTTCATGCTCTTTAATACGGCCTTTTTTATTTCCAAAAGGTAAAACTTTATGCCCATATTCACTTAATAAAACCACGGCTTTATAGGAGAACCTGTTTTCATTCGGACTAGCACCTAACACTAAGGTTTGTTTCATAAAAGTAATAGTTAAATAAAGAAAAAACAAAATTAGCCTAGAGAATTGCCCGCAATAATGATTTTGTACTTCAAACTATTTTCGCTTACATCAGCCAATTAGTTGAAAAGGATAAATTTTAATGCACTTAGATTCACAAACGCAAATATACCTGAATAATACAACTTAGGCTTTCAAAATTGCATTGAGCAATCCATGGCGCAAAAATAATGCAATTTTTAGAATAGATTAATTGTTTTTGAAAATTAGCGCCGAAACCCAAACAACCACCGCTTCCTGCCTGCCAACCGCACCAAACCCTTCTGCCGTTTTGGCTTTTATAGAGATTTGATTTTGCTTAAGCCCCATAAGTTTACACAATGATTGGGCGATAGCATTCTTATAATCAGCAAGTTTAGGTTTTTCGAGCAAAATTGTGGCATCCATATTTGCAATTTTCCACTGATGCAAGTAAAGAAGTTCAAGAACTTTTTGCAAAAAAATTTTACTCTCGGCACCTTTATTTTCTGTATCAGTATCGGGGAAATGTGTACCAATATCGCCCAAAGCTGCTGCGCCCAGCAAAGCATCGCAAATTGCATGAATAAGGGCATCACCATCGGAATGCCCTTTAGAACCTTTATGCCAATTTAGCACTACCCCACCTAAAACAAAAGGAGTAGCCTCTACCAAGGCATGTATATCGTAGCCGTTACCTATGCGAAAATTCATTCTTCCAGAGCGGCTTCTTTCTTTAAACCTGCAAAATCGAAATGCAAAGTAAAACGTAAAGTATTATTTAATGGATTTTGCTGACTATTAGCAATTAAGTAAGCAAAATCGAGTCCAAATACGTTTAATCTCATGCCCACACCAAGCGTAAGGTATTTTCGGGCACCTTTTGTAGGGTGCTCATAAAAATATCCGGCACGAAGGGCAAACTGCTTGGCATACCAATACTCAGCGCCAATGGAGTAATTGAACTCGCGAAACTCTTCCTTTATAACGCTTCTGCTGCCATCGGCATTTAAAACACCCGGTGCATCGTAAAACGATTGAAAAATAGCTACCGGAACAGACACATCATCGTCTTTACCAATAAGATATTCTACGTTAGTAAGGGTATCGAGTGCATGAATGGGAGGCGTTGGAACCAGCAATTTGTTTATGTCAAATGCCAATGAAACTGAGTTATAATCATCAAGATTGAGCACATAAGCCAATCCAAATCTTAAATTCATGGGGATAAAATATTGCTCTTCTTCGGTATATGAAATTTTACCACCAATATTCGAAAAATTCAAACCTGCAGAAAGTTGGGATTTTTTTCCGCCCATTTCCATGGGTTTTTGATAATAAAACCCTAAATCACCGGCAACAGTTTGCCCCGGTTTTGATTCGGTCTGCCCAATTCCCCCGGTAAGGTTAGAATATATATAACGCAGCGCAATTCCGCCGGAAAACTCTTTCGACATTTTAAAAGCATAGGCAGCGTCTAAAGTAAATTCTTTGGGGCGAAAATCGCGCAGAATATTTCCGTAAATATTAGTAAAAGTGATATTTCCAAGAGAGAAATACCTTAATCCGAAAGCAATTGTTTGTCTGGCATCTAAATCAAAATATCCGGCCAGGTACGATAAATCAATATCATCGGCTAAATTTCGCAGCCAAGGAGTATATGAAATGGCTAATCCGGAAGAACCTTCGGCAAAAGGTAATTTAGCAATGTTCCAGTATAGGGCATTTGCATCTGCCGCCGTGGCCACTCCGACATCACCCATTGCACCACTTCGCGAATCGGGTGTAATATTCAATAAGGGTACTGCCGTTTGAATAGGATTCCCGGCATCCTGTCCGGTTAAATCTCCGGTAGTAAGCTGAGCTTTGGTACTAAAATTAAATCCGGTAATTAGTATTAGAACCAGAAGTATAGTTTTCTTCATCTCTCAAAAATTAATTAAATTTTATACTAAAAAACGTATATTATTCTCAGTTATTGCCATAATCATTAATTTAAAATAACTAATTTTTCCATTTTCGTGCTTGATTTCCCATCATTGGTTTTAATATTAATACGGTAAAAATATGTTCCTCGCCCTATCTTATTGCCATATTCGTCTTTTCCGTCCCAAAAGAGCGGCCCAGCCAAATAACCGGCACTCGCCAATTGAAAATCAATAGTTTTCACCAAAATTCCGCTAATAGAAAAAATCTGAATTTGACCTGAAAATAGCGTATTGGGTAAATTATGTTCAAAATGAAATGCCGTTTGACTAAAAAACGGATTAGGATAATTAAACAAATGTCTAATTTGCAAGCCCTCGTTACTTGCCACGACAAAACTAATCGTTTTTTCGGTAGAATTGTTATAAACATCCCAGGCTTTTAATTTTAAGGTATGTTCTCCGGCAGATAAATCCAGCAATTGATAAATAATTTTCCCTGAGCGAAAATTATTTTTTTCAGATTCGTAAAAGCGATTTAATACAATACTATTAGCTGCATCATCATCAATAACTGCAACAATATCGTGGCCTATGGATGCCCCTGATGTATTAATTCCACTACTATCTGCTAAGAAAGCCAAAATTATGGGATTTTGATTGCTCATTCCACCCGAAGCAAATTTCTCATCGTTCAGATAAAGCTTTATTTCTGGTCCTTTTACATCTATTTTCGATAATGTATCTATCCCGCCAATAACAAAAGATTTAAAAAACCCCGCCCCCTCATTTTTCTCTTCATCAAAAAAATACAAATTAAGTTTACCATTTCCATAAACAGGATTAATGTCTTTGGGCACAATAAAATCGAAAACAAAGCGGCCATTTGAAACTGTAGAATTACCCTTAAAAATATAATTATTCTGTAAATAGAACGATTGAGGCGAGCCTCCATCGTTAGCGCGTGTTTTTCGCAAAATATGCTTATCGTAAACCACAGGAATAATCTCACCAGAAAATTGCAGGTTAATTTGCTGATTTTCTGCTAGTACAATTCCTTCAATGCGCAATGCAGAGAGCGCTCGCACAGTATCGATGGCTGTAATTACAGTTTGATTTTCATCATACAAAATATCAGTTGTTTGCCATTTTGAGATGCGGGCATTTTGCAATGGAAATAGCAAACGCACCGCCGGATCACCAAGCAGCGAAAAATTGCGTTTGTTTATATTGGCAGGTGTTCCTGTTAAGTTCTTGGCTCGCTTTACCATATCACCCAAATACAATTGCTTGTTAGTTTGGGTATCTAACTCGAAAACAAGTTGGTAAAAATTGGTATTTAACTCATCGTTAGAGCCGGAAAACACAAGCCTGGTGGTAGAAAATAAAGCAATTGCACCACCCTTATTATTCAAAAGTACATATTCGCCGGCAGAAGTAATATCACTATTATCGTACCTCGAAAATTCGCATGTTGCAGTAACAAAAACAGGTAATGCGTGAAGATTAGACCATGAATTAATTTGCTCAATATCAATAACTTTCTCATGAGCCAAACGGTATTCGTTTCCATGACCAATATAATTAAAGATTAAGCTGCCTTGCTGCATTCTCTCATTTATTGCCCTCACCACATCGGGATATCTGTCGCCGGCAGCAGTGGTTTGCTGTTCAAAAGCATCCAAATAAATTTTATCAATTTGAAAATAAGGAGCTTTTTCTTCAATGATCCGGGCATAAGACTCGGCATCAAAAAAATAGGTATTTCCATCTTCGTCGTCGGCCAAAAGGCTAATTACGTTTTTCCAGGCACCAAGGGCTTCTTGAGCATAATAAGCCTTCAATTTATTCAGATAATCATCAGCTTCGTTTTCGTTATCAACGGGAATTCTACCAATTCCAATATCCAAATTACCAATAGTTTCGTACTCATTATCGTCTAAAAGCCCAAAAAAATCGTCAGACACATAGGAAGCTATTGGATCAATAGAATTTACAGATTGATAGGTCGGAATAAGGTTTCGTCGGGCAGCAATAAATTCTTTATTTTTATAAGTACCATCGCCAAAGAGCGTAAGTAATCGAAGATGGTGAGCAGAATTTTGCGATTTTTCGAAAACCATTCGCACAAAATTTCTGATAGCCGCCACATCGGGAGTTCCCGATGAGAACTCGTTATAAATTTGGTTCAGACTCACCACTATTGATATCAGATTATCATTATCAGCATGAAAATCGGCTAATTCCTTGGCTTCATCCACAAATGCATCCGGAGCCACAATAAGCATGTCTACAGCAGAAATTGCATGCAGATTTTGATTATCAATAAAACCGGTGCTTTCATCATTAATAGTTGGTTCCAAGGCCGTTTCGGGATTAAAAACGATAAATTCTTCGAGTTGAGAAACATCGTACTTAAAACTGGCAAAATTTTGGGTAAACTCAAAAGCTATAGCCTTGGGTGCGTAGGATTGAGAAATATTCCAAATCCAAAAATTATTATTTGCAGCACTTATTCTATATTCGGCCACCTTTCCTTCGGCCACCACCGAAGCATTTCTAAATTGAAATGAATTTCCGGAATAGAGCAATTGGCGCCATGCATTAATCCGGATAAAATCGAGCCATGCTTTGGCCGAAGGGGTTTGCCTTACATACCTTAGCTTAATTTGGTGCTCCGCGGTCTGGGCTGCGAGAAAGGAAAAATTCCGAATTGATTCCGATGCATAAGCGGCTTCGTAGCTTCCGCTGATTGGAAAAAAATTCATACTAAAACTCTGATTATTATACTCTGCCACCATAGATGATGAATATACCGAGCGTGCTACAGCTTTAAGGCTAAGATTAACAGGTTTTGAACCCACTATATCCGGAACAGAAAATGTATAACTAAAATTATCTACCACATCAAAAGCATCGCCATACCATGTTCTCCCTGATTTTACAAGATTTACCAAATCCGATTCCTTTACATCGTAGTACTGATAATCAGAAACAATCATATCGGGAATTAGATTTGTTTTATAACTTATTATCTGATTATCAAATCCGGTATTTATGTCGGAAAGATAATAATAGGTGTAATCGGAAAATTCGTGATTTTGGTGTTCGAAAAAACCTGAACTAGTATTAAATTTCCAATTTTGAACACCTTGAGCATAAAAATAAAGACGATTGGCGTAGTGCATCACTCTATTTTCGGGCAAATCGTCGACAGCAGGCACATCGTTGCGCTTAGATAATTGTTTTCCGCCACTGCCAAAAACACGCACATTCTGCGGATTAGAAAACCCCAAGGCTTGCAATTGGTCGTAAGAAAGCGCATACACACCCGATTGAGAAAGCTTAATCCTGTACCATCTGCCAGTATTTAAAACCGATTGAGCGGCAAACTTTCTATCGGTTTTTTGAGATAAATGATGCGAAGTATAATAAATCGCCAGCCGAATATCGCTTAAACCATAAAAATTTCCCTGCTCAAAATACCCTGGAGGCAACGATAAATAAATATATTGCTCATCTTGCCAAAAAACACAAGCAGAATCAGCAGATAAATACGATTTTGAGATTGGCTTAAAAAAATCTAAATTACTATAATTTAAAATCTTAGAAGAAAAATCAGTAATAATAACGCTAGTAATTCCAGCATTTTGCGGAATACCCGCCTTTTTCTTTTCAATGATGTGCGAATAGCGCAAAAATGCATTCTCGTCAATTTCATAATTTTTAAAATAAGGATAAGCGACAAAAAATTCATTTTGCTCAAAAGCATATAAAATTTTGCGCTCAGGCTGCCAATCAATTTGCAGATTAATTTGAACATTTTGCGCACAAATTTGCATAAAAAATAAAAAATGGATATGAAAAATAAAGAATATCCGTTTCATAATAAATAAATTTGATAAATGATATACTTTTTTTGTCAAGCAGATACAAATAAAGTAGTTGAAAAAAAAATGAATGAATAAACAACAGCCTGTTCATCCGAAATTTTGGTCTAAAAATAGATTAATTTTAGTAGGATTTCTAATTTTTATGCATACAGTGCCTATCGGGCTAAAAGCCCAATTGCAGCAGAGTTATTTCTTACGTCGTTCGGCCCTAAACGCCTATTTTTATCCGCTGGAAAAAAGTTATTATATTGATATAAGTACTATCCTAAGCTCCGAAAAACTTTCGCAAGGCTTTCAGCAGCATCAAGCCAATGTATACTTGCCCTTTTCAACAAAAAAAATGGGAATTAGTGCAAGTCTGATCCGTGAGAATCATTTTCTAATACACCAGAATTTTATTCAAATAGCTTACCTTTACGAAATAGTAATAAAAAAAAATGCGAATCTACAATTCAATCTGAGCCTAAACCATTCGCACCAAAGTATTGATCAGGACGAACTCATCTTTCCATCAACACTAGAAAATTTATCCAATGTAAGCTCCGGGTATCTCAGATTTTTTGAAGGGGGATCATTCAGTGCCCTAAATTCGGGCATCCGACTCAAAACCCAAAACACGGAGATAAAAGCCTTATGGCGCAATATAGCCATCATACAGCAAAAAATGGGCATGCTCAACAATCAAAAAGACTATTATTTTGAAATAAGCCAAAAAAAGAAACTAAAAAACAGAAATTATCAAAACAATAGTATTCAGGCTTTCTTAGGTTTTCAGGAATATGCCGACCAGAAAATAGTTCTCAGTGGCCTAAGGTGGATGAATAACAGATATTTTACTGAAATTCAAACGGAATGGATAGAATTTTTACCTCAAATAGTTACAATGTCTGTTGGAATTTCGATTGGGAATACTATTTTTGCATACCAAAACACGAGCACCCTAAACAGTGCCTTATGGAGCAAAGGCAGTAACAACGGTATAAAAATTGCGTTTGAATTAAAAAAATATAAAAAAAGTGAAGACAGACACGCAATAAGTTGCCCACAATTTTAGTTATAATGAAAAGCACAATAAAAAAAAGAGGCAAGATTTTCTAAAAAACATGAGAAAATCAAAGCCAAATAAAAACAAAAAGAAAATCAACAAAGTATAAATTTAGAAACACATGAAAATGAGGAAGAAAATTTCCGGTTTAGTTCTAGCCATCACAGCATCAATTATGGCCTCATGTGGTGGTGGAAACAGCGGAGTATCGCCCACCACGGGTTGGGAGTACAACAATACGGACAACGGAGGATTTGAAGTGGTAGATTATGCAGATCAGGCAGCCGGCCCAGGCCTAGTATTAATTGAAGGAGGTACCTTTACGATGGGTCAGGTAGAGCAGGATGTAATGTACGATTGGAATAATTTACCTAAAAGGGTTACCGTAACCTCATTCTATATGGATGAAACAGAGGTAAGAAACGTGGATTATCGCGAATATTTGCACTGGTTACGCAGGGTTTATTTAGATTACCCCCAGGTTTACATCGAAAATCTGCCCGATACTTTGGTTTGGCTAAGTCCGCTCTCCTACAACGAACCTTATGTAGATTACTATTTCAGACATCCGGCGTATGATAATTACCCTGTAGTTGGAGTAAACTGGAAACAAGCCAATGCTTATGCCGCTTGGAGAAGCGACAGGGTAAACGAAATGCTCCTGATAGAAAACGGAATACTCGATTTTGATCCCAATCAGCTGAATGGAGAAAACTTTAATACCGATGCCTATCTGGCTGGCCAGTACGAAGGCATTGTACTGCAAAACCTCCCAAGTTTAGACCCTAACCAAGGCGAAAGAAGAGTGCGATTGGAAGATGGAATTCTACTACCCAAATATCGCCTTCCCACCGAAGCCGAATGGGAATATGCTGCCTTTGGATTAATTGGAAATACCACCGAAGAAAGACTATATAGCCGCAGAATATATCCCTGGAATGGCGATTTCGTTAGAAACGACGGTGCCGAAAATGGAGAAACTGCGCGTGGACAGTTTAGAGCCAACTTTGTGAGAGGCAAAGGCGACTACATGGGTATAGCTGGTTCGCTAAACGACAATGCATCTATTACAGCCCCCGTTGATTCATACTGGCCAAACGACTACGGATTATACTGTATGGCTGGAAACGTTAACGAATGGGTGCTGGATGTTTATCGTCAGCAGTCGGCAATAGACATGGAAGATTTTAGACCATACCGTGGTAATATCTATACCACAAAAATGCGCGACGAAGAAGGCAATATCATGGAAAAAGACAGTTTGGGACGAATTCGCTACCGCGAACTAAACGAGGAAGAATCCATGAACAGATATAATTTCAGACGTTCGGACAACAGAAATTTTATGGACGGCGATATGAAATCATCGTTGATTGAAGGCAACGATTGGACAGGCGAAGAGATACCCGGTTCGAGCAAAATGTATTATCAGGGTAATGGAGCAAAACACACCGGAATAACCTCCTTAGTTACCGACAATACAAGAGTTTTTAAAGGTGGCGGATGGAACGACCGTGTATACTGGATGAGCCCGGGAACCAGACGTTTTCTTGACGAAAATGCATCGCGTGCCAACCTTGGATTCCGTTGCGCAATGATTAAAGTTGGTAGCCCAAGCGGTTTATAAAAAAAATAAGTTTGTTTAATAAAAAAACCTCACTTACTTTCGTGAGGTTTTTTTATGGAATGAAATGATAAAGGACTTATACAATATTTTTGCCCAAAGCACTGGAGTTTCTATAGATACAAGAACAATATTGCCCGGAAACATATTTTTTGCCTTAGATGGACAAAATTTCGATGGGCACAAATACATCGAAACCGCATTTTCGAAAGGAGCAGTACTCGCCGTAATTTCCAAAAAAGAATATCACACAGAAAAAACATTGCTTGTAAGCGATACACAAAAAACCTTACAAGAGCTGGCACATTATCACAGAAAAAAACTGAATATCCCTATTTTAGCCATTACCGGTTCAAACGGAAAAACCACTACCAAAGAGCTGATAATGGCTGTATTATCAGTAAAATACAATATCAGCGGGACAAAAGGGAATTACAACAACCAGCTTGGAGTGCCGCTTACCCTATTAAGTTTCGACCAGAAAACAGAAATTGGCATCATAGAAATGGGAGCCAATAAAAAAGGCGATATCGACGAATTGTGCCAAATTGCAGCACCCGATATGGGTTTAATCACCAACATTGGGAAAGCACATTTAGAAGGTTTTGGCTCTTTTCAAAGTATAATTGATACAAAAACAGAGCTTTATCAATATATCAACAAAAATAGTAATGCAGGCGTAATTTTTTACGACGAAACAAACGAATTGCTCAAAAATCTGCTTCCCGAAAATCCGGAAACCATTGGTTACGGAACAGAACAAAGCTTCATTGATGGATATTTATCGCCAAATACCACATCTACATTTATGGAATTTGAATGGAAACACATTCACAGTAAAAATCTGCACCACGTAAAAACCAATTTAGTAGGTAATTATAATTTAAGTAATGCTTTAGCCGCCGTTGCTATAGGAAAACATTTTCAATTGCCGGGCACACTGATAAGTTCTGCCATTTCGGGCTATAATCCGGACAACAAGCGATCGCAATTAATCCGAAAAACAAAGAATACCATTATACTAGATGCCTATAATGCCAATCCGGTAAGTATGTTGCAATCGATAAATAATTTTGTGGCCATAAAAACGGAACTGCAAAAAGTAGCCGTACTTGGCGATATGTTTGAACTAGGCAAATACAGTTTCGAAGAACACCTTCAGATAGTAGAATTATCAGCGCAACACCAAAACATAGATTTTATATTTATTGGCCCAGAATTCTATGCGCACAAAACGGAAAAAGCGATGTTTTTTGCCAATAAACAAATTTTCGAAGATTGGATAAGTAAAACCAAACCACAAAACAAAATAATCCTTCTAAAAGCTTCGCGAGGAATGAAATTCGAAGAGCTATTGCCACATTTCGACTAAGCTACAACTCCAACAACTGCCTAATATTTAAATAATTAAGCGAAGAAACCAAAACATCGGCAATCACAAAACGGGGATCTTTAAAATTATGCTCATCCGGCACCGCAACCGTTTTCATGCGTGCAGCCACAGCCGCCACTAAGCCATTAAAAGAATCCTCTAGCACAACACAATCTATTGCTTGCACACCCAATGCACGAGCCGTTTGAATATAAACAGCAGGATGCGGCTTTCCAAACTCCTCGTTCTCTGAACTTCTAAAAAGTTGAACATATTTATCCAGACCAAACTGATTTATCACCGTCTCTATCAAAAGCGAAAAAGAAGATGAGGCAATGGCTATGGCCACATTTTGTTTACGGGCCTCGCGCATTAATATCTCCACGCCAGGCAATAATTGCCCATGTTTCTGAATCAAATTTTTAACTTCGAGCATAATTTCTTGAATAATCCTGCGATTATCGAGATTGGTTTTACCGAAATGTTGCAGCCAATAATCAACAACCACATCAATGCGCAAGCCGGTATGCTTGCGGCACATTTCTTCTGTCATAGGAATATCGTATTGCCGAAAAACCTTAGTTTCGGCCTCACGCCAAAAAGGTTCGCTATCTATAATTACACCATCCATATCAAAAATTAAAGCCTTCATTCTTATTTCTCCTATATTTTAGCGATAAAAAAATTATTGTCAAGCAACTAATACCAAATACTTATTATTGCCGGTTCCGATTTGCCGGGATAAACGAAAACAAATTTTCGGAAATGCCAATCCTTCGGCATTGTATTATTTTATTTAAAAAAATGCAATAAAAGCGATTTATTCTAGCAAAAAAATCAAAATATTATGGAGTTTAGACGAAATTTTCGTTTACTCATTAATTTTAACTAATTTTGTGCGAATCTATAAAGAATTTTAAGATGATAAAATCGATGACCGGATACGGCAAAGCCAATTGCGAATGTAATAATCACCAATATACCATTGAAATAAAATCATTAAACAGCAAGCAATCAGATATCAACATAAGAATACCCCAATTTTTTAAAGAGAAAGAAATAGCCATTAGAAATCTGCTGAACAACAAGCTTGTTCGTGGAAAAATAGAATGCAGCATTCGTATGGAAAACGAAAGCACCGAAAAAGGGAATTCCATCAATAAAAACCTTTTTAAAGAATATTTTCGTCAGCTTAAAACAATAAGCGAAGAATTAGGCTCAAAGGTTGACGACGAAACCATATTCAAAAGCGTTGTAAGATTACCTGATTTGCTTAGAACAGGCAACGATGAACTTAGCGACGAAGAATGGAAAATGCTGGAAATAAAAATGGGCGAAGCTCTATCGCAACTGGAATCCTTTAGAGTTCAGGAGGGAAATGCACTTTCGGAAGATATCATCTACCGAATTGATAGTATTTATAGTTTACTTCAAAAAATTCCGGCCTTTGAAGACGAAAGAATGCAAACCATTAAAGAAAGATTACAAAAAAATCTTGCAGACAGTGTTTCATCAGAAAATGTAGATTTAAACCGTTTCGAGCAAGAAATAATCTATTACCTTGAAAAGCTCGACATTACTGAGGAAAAAATAAGATTAGCCAATCATTTAAGCTACTTTAAATCCACCTCCGAAGAGAACGATTTATCGGGCAAAAAACTTGGTTTTATAACACAGGAAATAGGCCGCGAAATAAATACCATAGGTTCAAAGGCATCGCATACCGAAATTCAAAAAATTGTGGTACAGATGAAAGACGAACTAGAAAAAATTAAAGAACAATTGATGAATGTGCTTTAAAAAAGTGGGTGCTGAACTGATAGCGAATATCAAACTTAAAAATTATTGAATTAGGCGTTTATTTATAAAATGTTTAATTTATGGTTGCTCAAGTATATATTTGATTTTAGCTGCGTTAGCGACGATATCTTTGTAGTATTACGATTTTTTTGCATCTTAAAGCCACGTAGTGGCGAAATTGCAATAATGTTTAAGATTTCGGTGCTTCGCACCTTTGAGTTAGCGCCAGATTTATCTTCTTCAAAAATTTCACCACTACGTGGCTAATTATCTAATATATAGTGCTTATAGACTATTATATTTTGCTTTAAATTAGGGTTTGCTGAAAAACTAAAATAGATTGATTCTTAAGAGAATTTCAGAAAATGGTTTTCATCTCAGTGGCTACATAATAAGG
>DYOH01000067.1 GCA_020720625.1 Acetofilamentum sp.
ACAGCATTTAATAAAAATCAACGCTGGCAGGGTTTTTAGACTAGACTCATTATTTTAAAAGCATAAGTAAAAGAAATAGATATTGAAAAGATTAGTCGATTCTTATTCCTGTGGTGGTAAACAACAAACCTTGTTGTCCGGATGTGGAAATCATTACAGCTTCGAATAAAGGTTCGGGGCAATGATTTTTTTTCTCCATTCAAAAATAAAATTGGCTCTGGTACCTCCGGCCTGGTCTTTTTCGTCGATTACAATTTCTACCGTTTCAAGGGGGCAAAGAAATATTGGATGTGCAAAATAATTTCGGGTAAGCTTTCCTGCAGTATTGAAATATTTGGCATAGAGAATAAAAATGCTGTCGTTGGTGCACATATTTCTTAGGCTCACCGTTTTACGGTAAGTGGATGCGTGCGATGTTCGGTAAGGCTGTAAATTTCGGAGTATACCGATAAATAACTTATTCCACTTGCGATGTTTTGTATTTGAGCGGGGTATGCTTTTCTTAATTCCCAATTCACTGGATTTAAAGATGAAACTTCATTCGCCCTCTTACATGCAGGAATAATGGCAATGAACCATAATAAAAGGCCATTTCTAAGAATAATTCTATTTCTCAATTTTATAAAAATATTTGTAGCCAGTTTTAAATTTTTTTCACCAGATTATTTAAGGTTTAGTTTTCGAATAATATGAGGAGCAATCTGATCCAATGGCAAAGTAACATCAGTGCCTCCATGCTTGATGGCTTCTTTTGGCATACCAAAAACAACGCAAGTATTCTCGTCTTGTGCAATATTAAAAGCACCACGCTCTTTCATTTCTGCCATTCCTCTTGCCCCATCGTCTCCCATTCCAGTAAGAATAACACCAATAGTGTTCATACCGGAATATATAGCCGCCGACCGGAATAGTACATCAACCGATGGTCTGTGTCTGTTAACAAGCGGACCGGCATTGGTTTCTACGTAGTATCTTGCGCCACTTCTTTTTAAAAGAATGTGATGACTACCCGGAGCTATTAGTGCCAGGCCAGGTAATACACTGTCGCCGTCTTTAGCTTCTCTAACTTCAATTTCGCATAATTCGTTAAGTCTGTCGGCAAAACTTTTGGTAAAAACAGGAGGCATGTGTTGTACAATAACAATAGCAGGCGAATTTCTGGGCATAGCTTGCAAGAATACCCTTAAAGCTTCAGTTCCTCCGGTAGATGCCCCCACAGCAATAATGCGCTGCGTAGTTTGAATGCCCGAAATACCTCTGGAAAATGTCAAAATGGCATCAGCATCGAGTTTTGGTTCTACTTTATAGTCGTTATTAAATTCGGGAACTACTCTGGTATGTGGTATATTGGTGATGGTTCCGTTAGATGCAAAACGTTTAACCCTGGAGCGAGCAGCAGCCCTAACTTTATCAACAATAAGCGTTTTCGATTCAGCAAGTTTTTCTTTTGTAGAAAGCTGTGGTTTATTAATAATTTCGATAGCACCGTATTCAAGGGCTTTAATGGCATTATAGCTGTTTTTTTCGCTAACACTTGAAATAATTACCACAGGTATAGGGTGTTGCGACATTAGCTTCTTTAAAAATGTAAGCCCATCCATCCTAGGCATTTCAATATCCAGGGTTATAACATCGGGAGCCTCTTTCTGCATTTTTTTTACAGCAATATATGGATCTGCAGCAGTTGCAATTACTTCAATATCAGTAGTTTCGTCGAAAAAAGCTTTTAAGGTTTGACGAACCAAAGCAGAATCGTCAACAATTAGAACTTTTATTTTATTAGTTATCAGCGCCATAGTTTATTTATTACCAATTTTATTGCCTCCGAGATATTTATGATAAATAGTACCGTCGGCAGAATTATAAATTATTTTACGACCTAAGTTTCCTCCGGTATTCTGACTCACCAGAGGTATATTCAAACTGTGAAGCGTATCTTTAGCAACAGCAATATTTTTTAATCCAATCATCATGGTTTCGGATGTTGCTTCCAGCACCGATGCACCGCCAAAAAGCTTAGCAATCAGAAATTCTTTTCTGCTGCCCAACTGAGTCATTTCGGCAATGAGTTTTTTTATGGCAATATCGCCATATTTTGGCGATGCCAAACCTTGTCCGGACCAATTTGGCAACATAAAATGATTAATTCCGCCATAAAGATTAGCTTTGTCGTAGAGGCAAACAGCCACACACGACCCAAGAATTGTTGTAATCATGTGCGGTTCTCTGCTTACAAATAGAGCCCCGGGAAGTAAATAAAACGTTTTTTGAACTTCCATAAATTAAAATAATTCCACACCATCGTCGAAAATACTATTTCCAATTTGCTTATTCACATCCACACTCACAGGTAGTTCAACAGTAAACATTGTGCCCTTATTTACTGTGCTTTCGATATGAATTTGCCCCTGAATAACTTCTGTTAGCTCCTTGGCTACTGCTAAACCCAAGCCCTGACCATAATTATCTGTGTATATTTCTTCGTTAAGTTTTTTAAATCTGTCGAAAATCAGATGAATATCCTTTGGGTTTATGCCTATGCCAAAATCAATAACTGCAACATAAATATTGTTGCCTTTGGATGTTATGCGAAGAATTACTTTTTCGCTATTTTTATTGAATTTAATGGCATTGTCCAAAATATTTTCGAAAATAGCTTCAAGTTTGTAAGCATCGGAGAAAATTTCGCATTTATCTCTTTCAGCATTAATTTCGAAAACAATATGTTTTTTTGCTGCCTGATACTCCAGTTTGTTGGCAATAGATTGCAAAATATCGTAAATGTTTAGTTTTTGGGAATGGAGATCAATTTTGCCTGATTCAAGCTGAGCTGCCCAGAAAATATTTTTAAATTGAAAATCCAGGATTCTTGCTTCATCATACAAAAAAGCTGCTTTTCGTTTCATTTCCTGAGGGTCCGGTGATAGGGATATAATTTTGGCTAATCCAATGATAGAACTGAAAGGATTAATAATCTCGTTGCTCATATTGGAAAGGAAATGGCTTTTCATGGCCTCCGATTCAATTAGCTTTTTGTTTAAATCCCTGAGCCGCTGATTAAGCACTTCTAATTCGTTGATATGCTTGTTTCTATCTTCGAATCTAAGTCTTAATTCGTTTAGTAGAAATTCGTCTGTAATATCTTTGTTAAATTCCATATCTTATTTTTTTGTAAATACTGTTGGTTGATATTGCACAAGAGGCAGATTCATTCCGGCAATTGATTCGGAATGACCAAAGAATATGAAACCATTTGGTTTTAAATGGTTTATTAAATTGCTTATTACTTTTATTTGGGTTTCTCTGTTGAAATATATTAATGTATTGCGACAGAAAATAATATCAAATTTTTTTCTGATATTGTAACTATCGGCAACAAGATTAAGTCTAATAAATTGTGCTTTAGATCTTAAAGATGCCACCACCCTTACTTCGTTTTTATTTGGATCTTTGCTTTTTAAAAAGTATTTCTTTTTGTAGGCCATTGGCACAATCTCAATATCGCTTTGTTTGTATATGGCTGTTGCCCCTTTTTGCAGCATGGATGTTGAAATATCGCTTCCAATAATATTAAAATCAAAGCCAATATTTTTCGACGCAAATTCGGCCAATTCAATGGCAATTGTATAGGCTTCCTGACCGCTAGAACTGCCTGCGCTCCATACATCTATGCTGCTTGCCTTGTGTTGTGTGTATAGGGTAGGCAACACTTTTTCGCGTAAAATGTCAAAATGCGAAATTTCTCTGTAAAACTCAGTTTTATTGGTTGAAACTACATCCATCATCTGTATGAGCTCGTCTGATGCTTCGTGGCTAAACACATAAGTAATATAGGCATCAAAAGTCTTTATCTTAAGGGCTTTAAGGCGCTTTTGCAATCGACTTTGGAGCATTACTTTTTTTTCTGGAGGCATTTTTATTCCATAATTTGCCTGAATATATTCGCTCAATTGTTTGAACTGCTTATCCGAGAGCTCTTGGTTCAAAATATTTTTTATATCATCAGAGTCGTACATTGCTTAATTCAGTTTCGTTAGTTGACAAAAGTTTATCCAGATTGATTAACCAAATATGGCGGTTTTCTTTTTGTATTTTTTTGTTGATTATGTTCTTATTTACAGACGATTCTTCAGGAATATCGAAAATATCGGATTCCGAAATCTGAAGAATGTCTATTACCCTTTCAACAAGAATACCTACTTTCCAAGTTTCCTGCTGTTTTTCAATTTTTAGTATCAGAATTACATTATCTTGTCCTATCACGGGTGCTTTCATATCGATTATTACCCCGGGATGAAAAACAGTGAGAATTTCGCCCTGAAAGTTAATTAATCCAAGTTTTTCCGGGGTAGATAGAGGCACTTGGTAAATAGCTCCTGCTTTTAAAATGGTAAATAAAAAATTTATCGGCAGACCAAATTCTCTATTGTTTATTTCTACTACTGCAATTTGCATGTTTTTATTTTTTTGTTTTCTGTAAAATGCCTAGATACAACTTATAGATCTTATTTTATTCAGAATTTTTCAAATTCATTATCTAAATTATCTTTATTCAGGTTGATTTCAATTGCTGATGTTTTTTTTACAATTGGCTTTTGATGTTTAATTTCCATATATTTTGGTTTGGCTATCTTTGCTTTTTGTGTTGTATTAATCATTTTGGTAATTTTCTCATCCAGTTTAAAAAATTTCATCATATTTTTTAATTGTTGGGCTTGTGCCGATAGTTCTTCGCTGCTTGAAGCCATTTCTTCGGCCGATGCTGCATTTTGCTGCACAACTTGGTTTAGGGCTTGTAATGAGTCGTTTATTTGCCCAACACCTCCATTTTGTTCGGAACTGGCTAATGATATTTCTTTTACAAGAATGGCCGTTTTTTCCATTTGGGGCAGAATCTCATTTAAGAGGGCATTAGATTCATCGGCCAGTTTCAAGCCGCTTTGCACGACCATCCTTATTTCTTTGGCAGCTTCTTTGGAGCTTTGTGCAAGACTTCTTACCTCTTCGGCAACAACCGAAAAGCCTCTGCCATGCTCGCCTGCTCTGGCAGCTTCTACGGATGCATTAAGTGCTAAAATATTAGTTTGAAACGCAATATCGTTTACGATAGAAATTTTTTCTGCAATTTTTTGCATGGCGTTAATGACACCAAATATTTTTTCGCTGCCCGATTTTAAAGATCCTAAACTTGCCTGGGTAATATGGTGCGTTTGCGAGGAGTTGTCTGCATTTTGCTGGATATTGGCTGTCATCTGCTCCATAGATGATGAAACTTCTTCTGCTGTTGATGCTTGCTCCGATGATGCTTGCGAAAGCTCTTGCGAAGTGCTGCTTAGATGATGTGAAGCTTCGCCAATGCTTTCGGCCCCCGAATTTATGCCACTTACTATTAAGCGTAACTGGTTTCGAAAATTTATTAGTGCATCGGCAAGTTCGCCTAATTCGTCGTTTACATTGTTTTCAATCTCTGCAGTTAGATCTCCCTCGGCAATTTGCTGTGCAAAGTTAATTCCCAGAGAAATGCGCGAAACGATATTTGATGTAAAAAAATATCCCATCAATAAAGCAAGTATTACCGTTACAATTGAAATAAGACTTACTTTTTGCTCAAGTTTTACAACTAAAGCATTTACGTTGTTATCTCCGGATTGTGATTTCTCCATGTGCACTTCTATTTCACTAAAAATGTCGATAACTTCATTGGCCATTGGAAGGGTGGTATTGTAGTAAATAGCTAATGCCTTCTCATATCCTTCTATACTTTCTTTACTTATAGCAAACATTTTGTTGTAAACATCAGTAAATTCTTTGTGTTGTTGTTTAAGTTCAGATGCATATATTTGAGCAGCTCTGTCGAATTGTTTAGCAACAAGAGCGTTATTAATTTTTTCCAGGCTTTTGTGCATTTGCCGGTGGTATTTATCCAAATCGCTTTCATGTTGCGCCATTTCGGGCAATTTTTTTATACTTTCCTTGGTTTTATGGCTATTTAGCCATTTTCCGAACTCGCACTCATCGGCATTCGCAATTACTTCTGTCGATGTTTTTTTTAGAAGAATGGCATCTTGTATTACGGCCATCCAGTTTAACTTTGATATATTGGCATTTCTTAGGCCAATATCGAAGTATAAGTCGTAAGGTTTAATTAAATTATAAATTTCGTTGGCCGATTGATGTAAACGTTTGTGAGGCTCTTCTACTTCGTTTAAATAATTTTCTAATTGCGGAAACTCGCCTATTAAGTCGGTTTTTCCTTGCCCATACAGCATATCGGCAAATTTGCATTTTTTTTCGTCAACCTCTACACTATTTGTTTTTTTGCCTGCATGAATATCCTGATTTAGTCTTTCCATCCAAAAAAAATGATCGGCCTTTCTTTCCATAATTAAGGCGTGGAGTTGTTTTTTAAGCACCAAATCGTCACTTCTAAGTTTTATATTATTTACGCCAAAGAATACAAAAACAGAAAAAAAAATCAAAAACATGGTTACAATACCTAGTATCCCATAAATTTTTGTGCTTATTTTAAGATCTTTCCAACCCATTTGTTCAGTTTTTTTAGTATATTCATATATTCATATGTTAGTTTATTCGTTTATTCGTTTATTCATTGTTATTTATATAATTTTCAATTTTATTTTCCGAATCTTGTTCAGACGGTGTTTGATTCTCCATCAGATTTATAATTTGTTTTTTATCGTTTAAACCAAGTATGCTCTGGGTTTTAAGTATGAAAATTAATTTTTCGTCTTGTTTTATCAAGCCTTCGAGGTATTCCAGATTGATATTATAATGCAACTTTGGAACCTCTTTAATTTCGCTGTCCTTAATATGAATAATATCTTTAACATCATCAACGGCCAAGGCAAATTTTAATTCTTCGTTTCCTAATTTGAGCGAACTGAGAATGGCTAATTCCAGTTTATTATTAGTTTCTTTGAAATTAAAGATTTTTTTTAAATTGATAAGAGGAAACGATACATCTCCTACGTCGATAATTCCATGTAGTTTATCGGGCATCGATGGTATCGAAGTAATATTCTCAATTTCGTGTACTTTTATAATTGATAGTACATCAACAGCAAATAGCTGTTTTTCTACAATAAATAGTAAGAAAGATGTTGTTTGTTTCATTTTCGTTCTGCTTTATTTTTTAAAAAATCGAGTAATCTGGAGCTATCAATAATTAAAGCAATTTCGCCATTTCCGAGAATTGTAGCACCTGTTAAAAAATACAGGTTTTTATAATACTTACCGATAGATTTTATTACAAATTGTTGTTTGTTAAAGATATGGTCAACAATAATGGCAATTTCGTGCTCATCTTTTTGTAAAATGAGCATGTATTTAATGTCTACATCGTCGGGTGTTATTTTTAGTTCTTCAGACAAATTGTAAACCGGAATTTCTTTTTTGTTGTGAGCAATTAGATTTTTATATATTTTATTGATATTTTCTTTGGTAACGGAGCTAAAGTTTAATACTTGCTGCGCCGGAATAATAAATTTGGTATGTCCGACAGAAAAAATAAATCCATCCTGAATTGAAACAGTAACCGGCAGCCGCATAAGAAATTCGGTACCTTTTTCTCTTTCTGTATTTAGTTTTATTGAACCACGAAGCAATTCTATATTTTGCCTAACCACGTCCATGCCAACACCCCTTCCCGATATTTCGGTTACATTATCGGCTGTAGAAAAACCGGGTAAGAATACCAGTTGCAGCAGTTCTTCGTTCGATAACTTAGAGTCGTGATGAATAATATCTTTCTGAATAGCCCTTAATTTAACTTTTTCTAAATCAATACCTCTGCCATCGTCGGCGAGTCTGATAATGATGTCTTCGCCTCTTTGTTGCATATCAAGCGAAATAAGGCCTTCTGTGTTTTTTCCTTGTTTAACGCGTTCTTGAGGCATTTCAATTCCATGATCCACGCAATTTCTTATTAAGTGGATTAGTGGGTCTATAATTGTTTCGATTAAATTTTTGTCCAGTTCAATTTGTTCGCCATTTACTTTAAATTTTATTTCTTTGCCGGTAGCGTGTGAGAGCTCAAATATTAGCCTCCTGAATCTGGAGATTGTTTCGGAGAATGGAATAAGCGAAATATCGAATACAGTTTCGCGTAGTTGCTTTGTTAGGGCATCTAATCGCGAAGTGATTTTACCCAACTGACTGTCTTTTAGTTCGAATGAGAATAAATTTAAGCTTGCTTGTTCAATAACAATCTCGCTCATGATGTTGAGTAATGCGTCAATTTTAACGTTATCAACCCTAACGCTGGTAATTTTATTGGCTTTACTAAAATTTGATAGTTTTTTATCAAGGTCTTCTTTTTTTATCTTATTTACGCTTGATGCTTGATTAATTGCATCAGAAACAACCTGATTATCAATATCTTTATTTGTCTGATATAATTCATCAATAAATCTTATAAATTTATTGAAATTGAACATATCGGAAATTTTATGCTCATAAATATCGATTTTATGTTCTTCAATTACAAATAAAAAGATGTCTTCGATAATCGATATTTCGGCATCGGTGAGTAGGAATATTTTCCAAGCGCTATAGCAATTAAAAGACTTGTAATCATTAAATTGCTGGGGTAAGTTTAAGAAATAATATGGTTGATATTTACCCAGATTACTTAATTCGTCGAGAATAAAAAGGGGATTTGTGCCGTTTGAAAATAATTGAAAATTTGGCGAGAATTCAATATAAAAGAGTTTATGCTGTTCAGATTTTTGTTGATTGTTCACAAGAATTTCGATAGAATTTTCATCCAAAAGAAATTCATTCACTTTTTGCTTTATTTCCGAAATTTTTTCGTCGAGTTCTTCACCAGATTCATCGTTTAGTAATTTTCGGAGAATATCGGAAGATGCAATCCCAATAGAAATAATCTCCGAAGTAACTTGTGTTTTATTGCTGCGAAGAGTTGAAAACAAATTCTCTAAATCGTGGCTAAAATCGGTAACTTGCTCAAAACCAAAAATAGAGGCCCCTCCTTTAAGTGAGTGCACTGCTCTAAAAACGGTATTTATGGTATTTTCGTGGCCAATTTCGTTCACATTCAAAAACGCATCTTCCAAATCGTTGATAAGTTGCGATGCTTCTTCGTAGTATTTCTGTTTTAACTCTTTCATTTATAGATTAATGAATCATTCTACTTACAATCGTTTTAATCTTCGAAGGTACAAATGGTTTGATTATCCATCCGGTTGCACCTGCTTCTTTGGCTTTATCTTTGGCATCTTGTTGAGTTTCAGTAGTCAGAAATAAAATAGGTGTTCTTTTATAACTCTCCAATTTTCGTGCCTCAGTTATAAATCCAATTCCATCGAGATTGGGCATGTGCAAATCAGTAAGAATAAGATCAAACGAGTTATCATTTAATTTTTCGAGTGCTTTTAAACCGTCTTCAGCAACAACAACATCATAAGATTCTTCGAGCAGCAAGGATTTTAGAATTTCTCTTATGCTTTCGGAATCGTCAACAACTAATATTTTCTTGTTCATCTATTTCAAAATTATTGATTTTTATTTAATTCATCCAGGTTAATGCCCGCAATCTTAAAAATATTTTTCAATTTTTGGTCAACATTCGCATTAATTTTAATAGTTTTGTTTTTTGAATGTTGATTTAAAATAAAAACGAGGAACTGATAAGCCGCTAAATCCATTTCAGAAACCTGAGACAATGATATTTGAATTTCGCTGTATTGATTTATATAATCTGCTAATTTTGAGCATTCTTTTTCTAGCGAATCCAATACAAAATCTCCATTTATGGATATGATTAAGCGTCCTTCGGTTGGAGCCTGATAATCTATTTTTAATGTTTTAGCCATATTTATAAAATTAAATAAATTTAATCAAAATTCGGATATTATGCAAAATATTTTAATCGTTGATGACAATGAGTCAAATTTAAGGTTAATTTCGATATACTGTGAGGAATTGGGTATAAATTATGAAACCCGTACATCCGGAAAAGCTGCATTAGATGCCATTAAACATAAAAATTTTGAGGTTGTGCTGCTCGATATCGAAATGCCCGAAATGAATGGTGCCGAAACTGCTTTTCACATGAGGGCATGGCAACTGCAAACCGGTCAGTTGTTTAAAATTTTAGCAATGTCGGCACACGACCGCGAGTGGCTAAAGAAGTTTAATATTGAGAAGTATTTCGATGGTTTGTTAGAGAAGCCATATACCTCCGAAAAATTAAATAAACTTATTGGATAAAAAATTTTATGAATAATTCAGTTGCTTCTTTCACTCCTCCTTGGTTATTGGACGAAACAACTGAATATTTTTTTTTGAGTTCCGCTGGCGCATTGTCTACGCAATAGCTAATAGCAGTAAAATCAAGCATTTCTGTGTCGTTAAAATCATTTCCGATACTCATGGTTTTATTTTTTGGATGCGATAAATAATTGCATAGCCATTCTGTTGCATGGCCTTTGGAATTTCCTTTTTCAAAAATTTCAATCCAAACGCTTTTGTTATCAATCGGAGAAGTGCTTCGAATTTTTTGAACAAAATGTAAATCGTTGAAAATTTCCAGATTACTATTTTCTTCAACAACAGCTATTAATTGACTTATTTTTGCAGGATATGCCATTGCAATAGGTTTTTCCAAAATAAAATCGGCGTAATTATTTTTTCTTCTAAAAAAATCATCAGGGGCTTTTTTCATTTCATATTCGTAGCAGAAATGATTATCTGGAAGTTGATTTAATAGAAAGAAGGATATACCTTTGCTCTTTAAGAAATTGGCTGTGTTGCTTACCAGATTTTCGTTCATAATCGTTTTAAAAATTAAGTTTTTTGTTGGCCAGTGCATAATACCTAAACCTGTAGAGAAAATTAGATAATCCATGGGAAATTCTTTGGGGATGGATTTTTGCACAGAATATAAGTTCCGGCCGGTTGCCAAAACCACAATTTGTTTTTCTTGCTGCAATTTTTTTAAAGCATCCCAATTTTCTTTCGGAATTTCGCCTTGGCTATTGAGTAAAGTTCCATCGATATCGCTTATAAACATATATTTTTGCTTTTCCTGATAAACAACATTTTTTTGAGATATAAAAACCTTTATATTTGGTTCAAGAATAAGTGCTCTTGCATAATATGCAAATAAAGGAAAAAGCAGCTATAAATAAAAATAAATGAAGAGACAATAAATGAGAAAAAAAAACTTAAAATTTGAGAAAATATGGAATTTTTAGAAATAAAATTAAATCCTAACCCTCTGGTGCAGTTTCTAGGAAAAGCACCCTCCGATTTTTCTCGTTCGGATATTATCAAATTTGTGGAGGAGAAAAATATCAGGCAAATTAATTTTCGGTATGTGGCCGAAGATGGAAGGTTGAAGAGTCTTAATTTTTTGATTCATAGTAAGGCATATCTCGAGTCGCTTCTGGCAACGGGCGAACGGGTAGATGGGTCGAGCTTGTTTACATATATCGAAGCAGGGAAAAGCGATTTATATGTGATACCACGTTTTAAAACGGCATTTTTAAATCCATTTGAAGAAAAACCTACACTGGAAATGTTATGTTCCTTTTACACCCGCGAAGGTTTGCCTTTACCAATGGCGCCGGAGCAGATATTGCGCAAGGCAATGGAAGTTTTTACGGCATCCACCGGGTTTAAGTTTAAGGCCATGGGCGAGTTGGAGTATTACGTTATCAGCGCCAAGCACGACACCTATCCGGCTCAGGATCAGAGAGGATACCACGAGGCAGCACCTTTTGCCAATTGGGAGCACCTAAGGGTTGAAGCCATGGATTTGATTGCCCAATGTGGAGGAAAAATTAAATACGGCCATTCCGAAGTGGGTAATTTTAAAACCGAAACAGAGGAGTTTGAGCAGCACGAAATCGAATTTTTGGCTATTGATCCGGATTCTGCTGTAGAACAACTACTTATTGCCAAATGGATTTTACGTCGCTTAGGACATAAATATGGCGTAAAAATTAGTTTTGCGCCCAAAATTACGGTGGGAAAAGCCGGCAGCGGTCTCCATATTCACATGTTTTTGGAGCAAAATGGCCAAAACATGATGATTGAAAATGATGTTTTAAGTAATGCCGCCCGCAAAATGATTGCAGGGCTACTCGACTTATCGCCGGCACTTACGGCATTCGGAAATACAAATCCTACATCCTACCTTCGATTGGTACCGCATCAGGAAGCACCTACAAACATTTGCTGGGGAGACAGCAACAGAAGCGTACTTGTGCGGGTGCCCCTGGGTGGACGGCTAAAACTTCGATGATTTTAGATGCCAATCCGCAACAAATTGAGCCTATTCCGTATATTCCCGGTAAACAAACCGTTGAGTTAAGGATGCCCGATGGTTCGGCAGATTTGTATCATTTATTGGCAGGAATTATTATAGCGGCAAAACATGGTTTGCAAATGCACGGTGCTCTGGAAATGGCCGAAAAATTGTATGTAAACGTAAATATTTTTGCCCCCGAGAACAAGCAAAAACTCGATGAATTAAATCATTTACCGCAATCTTGTTGGCAATCGGCTGAGGCCCTAAGAGAACTCCGTGCCCATTTCGAGGCAGATGGCGTTTTTCCGCAAGAAACCATCGACCGCTTTATAAAATACCTGCAATCGTTTAAAGACGAGAATCTAAGTGTGGAATTGTTTGGCAAAAATGATGAAATTAGGGCATTGGTAGAAAAATATATACACGCCATGTAAAGAAATGGGTATTACAAAAAGATCCTCGTCAAATAATAATTTCGGCGAGGATTTCTGCTTATTCCCTGCTCATTTGTTCATAGTTTTGTCTCTTATTTTTGTAAAATGCCGTGGCCGAAAGCACCAAAATTGCAACACTGATGTAAATTACCGAGGCAGGAATTGGCACCGGGTCGCCCGATGCATAAGAATGCAATCCGGCCAGATAGTAATTTACTCCAAAATAAGTCATAATCACCGAGGCAAAACTGATGAGCGATAAAAAGTTGAAAATAAGCAAGCTGTTCAGTTTTGGTAAAAATCTTAAGTGCAATACTATTGTGTAAATAAGCATGCTGATAAGAGCCCAGGTCTCTTTTGGATCCCAGCCCCAATAACGCCCCCAGCTTTCGTTGGCCCATACACCGCCCAGAAATGTGCCAATGGTGAGTAAGTAGAGCCCCAAAATGAGCGCTAATTCGTTGATGTAACTCAATTGCTTGATCTGCGTGTTGATTTTTTCCGCCAATTCCGGTTTGTTGATGCTGTAAAGTATCAGATTGATAAGTCCGAGCATGGCTGCTAAACCCAAAAAACCGTAACCGGCAATAATTACAGCCACATGAATAGTAAGCCAGTATGAATTGAGCACCGGAACCAGGTTTGTAATTTCCGGGTCAATCCAGCTTAAATGTGCAATTAAAAGCACTACACCAGCAAGAAATGTTGTACCGGCCAGGGCAAATTTACTTTGTTTGCTGAATAAGAGTCCGGAAAGAAGGCTTACCCAGGCAATGTATATCATGCTTTCGTAACCATTGCTCCAGGGTGCATGTCCGGCAATGTACCACCTTAGCGCAAGTCCGAAAGTTTGCAGCGCAAAAGCCATTATGACAATAGAAACTACTGTTTTATGCACCAGCGGAAAATTCAGCTGCGCCCACATGGTGATGCCAATAAGATATGCTAAATAGGCAATACCCAAAATAAAATACAACTCGAACAAATGTCTGAATATGGACGATTCATTATAAAACATTTCCGCTTTAATTTTACTGTCGGATAAGTATATAGCTTTGCCCTTTTGCTTCTGATAGTGTAAAATATCGGTCAAGAGCAGGTTAGCTGTTTCATAATTTCCAGTTTTTATTGCTTCTGATAATGCATTATTATAGTCTGAGAAAAGCTTTTTCATCTGGGCGGAATCGGTAACTACATCATTTATCGAGTGCCATTGATGATTCTCCGAAAGCGAATCGGGGAAAATAGTTAATAAATCGCCGTTGAGCGCAGCATATAGCACATTTACCCTTTCGTCCAGTTTGATAATGTCTTTTTCAAGCTGGTTTTGTTTGCCGGCACCTTTAGCGTAAGCCTCGTCTACATCTTTGGTAAGAACATAGCCATGCTGCATGCTAAACATCTCGCTGATAGGTACAAGCTGATTCTCGTTTTTGAATCTCTTGAGCAGTTCAGGATGTTTTATTTTGATTATCGGCATGGTAGCCCAAATTTCCGGATTTAGCATAAGACCCATCATTACCTGTTCAGGGATCAATCCTTTGTATGTGCTTCGTCCGTTTAGTTTTCTCAGAAATTCGTGGCTCAGCGTATTCACCGGCTTTATTCTTCCGCCGTTGTCCTGCATGAGGAGGCGGCCAAATTGTGCCGCGTGATTTTTATCCACTACCTGTAAATTGGCCGGTAAGTTTTGTGCATAAGACTTGAGTCCAAAAGATAGTAGTAAAAGCAATAGAATGGTTTTCCCTTTTCCAATAGCATTAATTTGGCGGAAAAGGTGTCGGAAACGGCTTTTTTTGTTGAATAAACTCCAAAACATGCCCAAAGTAAGCAGAAAGTATCCCAGATAAGTCGTATATGTGCCGTAGAAATCGTGAGTTACCGTTAGTACTGTTCCTAGTTCGTCGTTGTCGAAAGAAGTTTGGAAAAAACGAAATCCTTTATATTCCAATACATTATTCATATATATATTGTATTCTTTTTGATAGTTTTCGGCGCTGTCAATTAGTAAAACATGGCTTTCGTAGGCCGATGGACTCGAAGAACCGGGGTATCTTTTCATTACGAAATCGTTTAATTTTAACGAAAATGGCATTTCTACCTCGGGAGAGCCATAACTGATGGTGATGTCGTAATTATTGAGCTTTACCTGCTTTGGAGTAGAGGTGTAGCCTGCATCACCGTATACAATTATTTTTTTTGTATTTTGCTGATTTTCTATTTCAAATATTAACGCTGCTGGATTAGTGCTTTTGCCGCTGCTGATATTGGTAGTGGCCTTGGATATGTACCTTTTGATGCTGATGCGTTGATTTTCCAAGGTGTAAATCTCGCCTTCGTGTGTTGGGTGTAAAGTAAACGCCTCTATTTGATTAAATTTGCCAGAATTATTGGTATATGTAATAGGTAAGTGGTTAGTAATGTATAAACTATCGTTGATAATGACAAACTGAAAAGCATCGTGCACAGGATAGGCATTGAAACTGAATTTTTGTTCATCCAAAAGAATGGTTTCGCCAAATTTAATAACAAAATCCTTTTGATTTACACCATTTTCGTATTGAACCATCAAAAGTGGATTTCCCATAGTTTCGCTTACAAGTGTTTCCGTCGCTTTGGGTATAAAGTCATGTAAAGTAATGTCAAATTGTTGGTTATCGAAGCTAATTTCCTCTTTAAAGTTATTGTTATTCAATTGGTTAAATTGTGTTGCTATGCTTATTCGTTTCATAATCGAATCATTATTGATTTCGATGAGCAAGCGGGTTTTAAAATTCAGTATTTTGGTCTTACTTTCGTTTTCACGTAAATGCAAATTTCCTTCAAAACTGATAAATCTTGTAATTGCCGCACCTATTATGATCAGAATAAATGCAAAATGAAACAGTAAAATGCTGAATTTTGCCGAATTGAACATTTTTTTGCGTATGGCAATCAAGACCATATTAATTATCAGCAGAAAATGCAAGATATTAAAATACCAGGCATTGTAAATGAGCGCTCTGGCCACCGGAGTGCCAAAATCGTTTTCAACAAAAGTGGCTATTGCGGCAAAAACGGCATAAAAAAACAACAGAACGATTGTTGTAACGAATGACGAAAAAATTTTAAAAAAATAGGATTGATTCATTTTGCAAAAAATATATTCAATTAGGCGTTAAAAATGAGCCTTTTCCGAAAAATCCGAAAAAGGCTCTAAAATTATCTAAATCAAAAAATAGCTACATTGTAATGCTTATTCCTGCGTGCCTGTATAAACTATAGGCATTTTGCTTTCGCGCTCTTTGGCTTTTTCCATCCAAACAGGCAATAGATTCTTTTTGAAATCTTCTTTCTCTTTATTGAGTTTTTCCATATCCAAACCTACATATTTTTGCGCTTTTTCTTTGGTAGAAATATCCGGGTAAGGAACTTCGCCTTTATGTCCTAATTCTGTAAGCAAACGGGCTAGTTTTATGCGAGCTTCTTGTGCTATGGTAAGAGATGTACCGATAACTCTTGAAATTTCAACCGGAGAGTGGAAAGAACCACCATGACTGGCTGCTACATAATCCCAACGCCATTGTGCATGACGAATATCTATCAGAATGTCTTTCATTTGAGCTTCTGTTGCCCCTAATTCCCATGCTTTTCCGGCTTCCACGTGTGCTCTAACGATAAGTTCTTCTAATTTATCGCGGTTTTCAATAATTCTGTCCTGACGCTCGTAAACATCTTTCACCAGCTGTTCTGTTTTTTCTTTATGGCAAACCATGCAAGAATTTTCAACGTTGGCTAATGGAGATTGAATATGGTGATCGGTATATTTTCTTCCACCTTCGCTCATATAAGGCATGTGGCAATCGGCACAACTAACACCTCTGGCCGCATGTACACCTGTAAGATAAACTTCGTATCCGGGGTGCTGAGCTTTTAGCATAGGGGCTTTGCTGATGGAATGCGTCCAATCGCTGAAATTTCTTTCATCATAATAGGCTTCCATTTCTTCTACTTTGAAACCTTTATCCCACGGATGTGTAAGGTATTGTATCCCTTTAGCTTCCGGTCTGTCAGGATCAAAGAAATATTCTACGTGGCACTGAGCGCAAACCAATGAGCGCATTTCGTTGTGCGTAAAGCTATTAATGTCTTTACCTTGGCGTTGGAATGCTTCAATGAGCGCCGGACGGGAAATTTGCAATTCCATGGTTTCGTTATTATGGCAATCGGCGCAACCAATATGATTTACCACTTCACTACCTAATCTCGACCATTTTCCGGCATAGAATTCAGCCACACCATTTTGGTCCATTAATCTGGGCACATCAGGGCCTTTGCAAGTCCAACATGTTGCTGGCATTGGGCCGTCTGTTTCGTTGGTAGGGCCGCCGGTTCTCAGTATATTGTGAATATCGGTAATGGCATGAGCATGTCCACGTCCTTGATTATAGGATTTAGAAAATCCATACCCTGCCCATAGTACTACCAGTCTGGGGTCTACTTCCAGCATGTCAATCATGGCATTGCCATTGTATTTTGTTTTATAGTCAGATTCAGCAGTTTTCATGTAAGAGGCATATTCTATCGGGTAGTTTTTGCCCCAAACTTCGTTTCTGGGTTCCCATTCGGCGATTTTAACCTCGGGTTTAAATGTAAATTCTTCTTCGGCTCTTCTTTCTGTTATAGAGGAGGCAAGCAGGCCTAAAATGAAAACTACTACCATTGTACCGAAAAATAATAGCCAATTAACTATTGGGTTTCTTTTCTTTTCCATATATTGAGAATTAATTATTTGTTTTTATCATATTTGTTATCCAATCCGGGATGGGCTTTTCAACCACCGGTATTTGCGCATTGGGTGTAGCGGATAAGCTGTTTACCCTTCCATGCGGTACCTCGCGATGGCATTCCCAACAAACGCGTCCCTCGGTGCGAAAATGGTCAAATGATTTTGTTTTTGCCAGCATTTTGCGGTCAGTTATTAAATCGTTGTGGCAACGAATACAGTTGTTCTGAACCACTTCGATACCCGCTTCTTTGATGAAAATTACCTGAGGCTCTAGTCGAAGCGTAAACATGGTGGCATGCCGCATTCCATCTTTAGCTTTGAAAAGGTATTTGTTAAAAACGTTGTTGTGGGGTACATGACAATCGTTGCATGTTGCTCTTTCACGGTGCGAACTGTGAAACCAAGTAGCATATTGTGGATTCATTACATGGCAATTGATGCAGGTTTCGGGTTCGTCGGACAAATAGGAAACAGCATTTGAAATATAAATGATGTATGCCCCCAAGCCAAAAATAGCCGCCAGCAGAATAATTACCGGAATTTTCCATTTTTCGGGTGGAATGATGGCTCTGAAAAATGATTTCGTCATATTTCTAAATTTTGCTCTAAGGTAGAGAAAAATTTAAAAAAGATACAAATATCTTAATATGTTAAATAACTCTAATTTTTTCTTTGCAAACTGACGAAAATCATTAATTTTAAAGCTTTTTATTTACTACGACTTATTTCTTTTAAAAATAGACGAACGAGTAGGAAAAAATCCTTCTTTTACCATTTTTACATCCTCTACCGTATAAAAGGCCATCGGATTGTTCTCTTTTAATAGTGCCAGAAATTTTTTTAAATCAGATTTTTTTATGGTGCTGAAAATCATTTTTACGGGTCCGTTAAAAGTATATGCATCCAGTATTGTAAGTCGGAAGTTGTTCTCTCTTAGTAGGGCAATGGTTTGGTCGGCATTAAACTGAAAAACCACCCTTACAATAACATTTCCGAGCGTAAGTTTGTTTTCAATGTAAATACCAATGTAATTTCCAAGGGCAAATCCGGCAGCAAAAGCTATGTAGCAAAAAATATTGTTTAATTGCTGCATAATTTGGCTTATTGCCAAAAGCCATACCAGCGATTCTATAAATCCGGCAACTAGCGCCAAGCCTTTATAGCCTTTTGTGGCGAAAATAATGCGCACAATACCAATCGATTGGTCAATAATACGGGAGAACATGATCAATAATGGCAAAATAAGGTAAAGGAATAATTCCGATTGTAGAAAATCTGCTGAAATCATTGTCTTATGATAAAATAAACTGATTGTAAAGATAATATTTTTCGGTGAGCTAAGATAGCAAACAGGTATTAAAATATTTTTTAAAAATCTTATCAATATATTTTGTGCGATAAGAAAGAAATATTGAATTTTGTTTTCAAATTATTGTAAATATTTTAGGAATGACAAAAGCAAAATTATTTTCGGAAATAAAGTCTTATTTACTCATAACCATAGGTTTAGCTGTATTTGCTTTTGGATGGGTTGGTTTTCTCATACCCGCAAAAATTCTTGGTGGCGGAGTTTCGGGGGTGGGAGCACTTATTTTTTATGCAACCGGCTTACCTGTAGGAGTAACATATTTAGGGGTAAATGTTTTTTTGGTTATTTTGGCTATTAAAGTATTGGGCGCTTCTTTTGGCATAAAAACAATCTATGGTATACTATTGGGCTCATTTTTTCTATGGTATTTTCAACTGATTTCGGGTGGTGCAATTGTAAACGAAATGTTTATGTCGGCGATTTTGGGAGGCTTATTAAGCGGTGCCGGGGTTGCCATTGCCATTGCCAGTGGTGGTTCAACCGGAGGAACAGACATTATTGTGCTGATGATAAATAAGTACCGCGAGGTAAGTCCGGGCCGCACGATGATGTATATGGATATTGTAATTATTGCTATTTCGTACCTGATTTTTCAATCTGTAGAAATTCTGGTTTACAGTTATGTGAGTATGGCTGTGGCTGCTTATGCCATAGATGCGGTGCTCGAAGGGCAGCGACAAAGTTATCAGATTATGATTTTTTCTGATAATGCTACAGAAATTTCCGAAAGAATTGTGCATAATATTGGCCGTGGTGTTACCTCATTCAAAGGATATGGTGTATTTAGCAAGAAGGAAAGAGATGTACTTATTGTAATTGCCCGAAAATACGACCGTCCAAAAATTATGGAGATTATTAAGGAAACAGATAAAGATGCATTTGTCTCCGTTGCCAAGGTAATGGGTGTGTACGGCAAAGGCTTTGAGCGTTTTAGGCTATAAATCATAATCAAAAAAAATGCCAGAGTTTTTAAACTCTGGCAAATTGGGCATAAAGGGCGTATTCTCAAAAAATGCTTGGGCTTTTATAATTGAGTCTAGTCTAAAAACCCTGCCAGCGTTAATTTTTATAAAATGCTGTAACTGTACTAAACAGTTTATAAGTCAATTAAGAAAAC
>DYOH01000068.1 GCA_020720625.1 Acetofilamentum sp.
CGTCTTAGCGCCTTTGCGAGAAAATTTCTTTTTTTAAGCCAAGCCGCAAGTTTTTTTTAGTGAAAGTTTTTTTTTATTCTATTCAACTTTGCGTCTTAGCGCCTTTGCGAGAAAATTTCTTTTTTTTGTATTTGCAGCATATCAAAAGAATTTATGCAAGTATTCTTATTTTTCATCTTCTTTAGTCGCTACATCTATTGTATATATAATAGCTTCGAGTTCGCGCAGCAGATTCCGTTTGTTCTGTTTACCTGCATACACAAATCCCTCTATGGTTATTATTCGGTTTCTCAAAGTGTCTACTAAAGTTAAATTTACAAAAGGACCACCCATAAAATCTCCTTCAACAATCCACAGACCTCTCATTTCGAGTGCATAAAATCCTTTATGTCTGATGTTGCGCAAAACCGGTGGATATTGATGTTCAGTTGCCATATAGCTTTCTGGAACGCCTCCGGGCACGTTTTTCAGCAAAACACTGTCTCTGGCAAGAATTAAAGAATTTATTTCGAGCTGTTTTTCTGAGCGATAAGGATATTGCCAAATAAGAATACCTTGGGTTGTTTTTGCTGTTTCGTGCGAAATCCATGCAAAATTCTCATTATGAACATCGAGTGTGTATTTCGAAGGTACATTTAAAACCAGTTGATTCTTTTCAATTAATTTTCTTCTCACAGATTGGTCTTCCAATTTTTTATATGCAGCCAGCAATCGGCTTTTTTCTTCTGATAAGAATAAATTGAGTACCTGAATGCCCTTTATCTGCATTAGTGAATCGAATTGTTTGGAGTTATTAGCAGTAATCTCTACATATAATTGAGGACTTGCCCAATAGTCTCGCAAAATGAGTATTCCTACCGAATCAACATTTTCAGAAATTCTCAGATTCAGAATATTTCGGTGCGATTTAAACATATTATTAAATGATGAATGCTGAATGTTTATTACGTCAAAGATGGGTTCAATCTGAGGCAAGGCATCCATTGCGCGCATAAATAGTTTTTCTATATTCTCGCCAACCGAAGTTTTCCATAAATCGGGCTCAACCACCACCAATACTTCGTATAGTTTTCCTGCCGAACTGGGTTTAAAAACGCCACTGCCTTTATCATCGCCATTAAAACAAGCACTTAGAAGCAGGAGAGTAATCAATAAACTGAATAGAATTTTTTTCATGAGTATATAGATTAATAATGTAATTGTTTATAATATATTAAATTGCTTTTTTTACTATTTTGTAGTGTAAGGATGCTATAATTGAATGATAAAAAAAGAAAAAGGAATTAAATTCACTGTTTATTCAGCAATTTAATTCCTTTAGAAATATACCATTAAGCAAGACTATTTTTCTTCCTCTTTTTTTGTTTCATCAGTTTTGTTTTCTAGTTCTTGGCTGGTTGCCTTCTTAAATTCTTTTAAACCTTGACCGAGCCCTTTCATTAACTCCGGAATTTTTCGGCCACCGAATAAAATGAGCACTACCAGTACAATAAGCACCACCTGCCATGGGCCAACGAATCCTAATGCAAAAAATAAGTTCATAACTTGAGATTTTTTATATTAAATGTAAAAGTAATAAAATAGTTTTTAATTGAACAATTTTATGATATCATTTCCATTGGCGAAAACTAGCAAAGCCAGAAGCATTACCATTCCGGTAATCTGTGCATATTCTAAAAATTTATCGCTTGGTTTCTTTCCCACAATAATTTCGTAAAGTAAAAACATCACATGTCCTCCGTCGAGTGCCGGAATAGGTAAAATATTTACCACTGCCAGCATAATTGAGAGCAAGGCTGTCATCGACCAAAAAGCTTCCCAGTCCCAGAAAGCGGGGAAAATATTGCCAATGGCAATAAAACCTCCCACCGATTTATAAGCTTCTGTTTCGGGATTAAATATAAGTGGAAATTGTTTCAGATAGTCTCTAATTTTATCGAATCCTTTGGCAATACCGGCTGGCAGAGCTTCAAAAAATCCGTATTCTTTTGTTTCTAATTGAAAAAAGTCGGCAGGGCTTTTTACTGCTACACCGATTTTTCCATTTTCCGACAAAATTGTTTGTATTACCAGAGAATCTGAACCGCGCATAACATGCAGATTTACTTCTTGTCCAGCATAGTTCATCAGTTCTTCTGGATATTGGTTAAAAAATGCCATGTATTTGCCGTTCATTCCAATTATCTGGTCGTTTATTTTTAGTCCACTTGTTTTTTCTATCTCAGGATCAGAGAATCCAGCAATAACAAATGGATATGCAGGTTCTATAAAAAAGCTCTGACTTTTAATCATGTTGGCTTTGTCGGCCATAGTAAATGGTAAATCAATTTTTTGACCGTTTCTGTCTACAGTTATTGTTTTGGTGTCATCGAGAATAATGCTTAGTCTAATCTCGCTAAAGTCAGTAATTTCGTTACCATTAAGGGCTATAATTTTATCGCCGTTTGCAATTCCTACTTTTTGAGCAACACTGTCGGCAACAACGCCATAGTTAAGGTTTGCATTAGGCAGGTACTTATCACCCCAGGCGTATAGAACCAGCCAATAGATTGTAAAGGCAAGCAAAAAGTTTACAGTAACGCCGCCAAGCATAATCAATAGTCTTTGCCAGGCAGTTTTAGAACGAAATTCCCAGGGTTGTGGCTCTAGCGCCATTTGTTCTTTGTCCATAGATTCGTCTATCATGCCAGATATTTTTACGTAGCCCCCCAAGGGAAGCCAGCCAATGCCGTATTCAGTTTCGCCTTTTTTAAATTTGAAGAGCGAAAACCAAGGGTCGAAGAAGAGATAAAATTTTTCTACTCTGGTATTAAATAGTTTGGCAAAAAAGAAATGGCCAAACTCATGAAAAATGACTAAAATGCTTAAGCTAAGGAGTAATTGTGCTGCTTTAATTGCTATATCCATGATGTTTGTTTATTTTATTATTTATATAACGAATGGTTTCTGTGTGTGTGTAAACCAAATCTTCAAGTCCGGGTTTTTCTATATATTTAAAATCATTTAATGCTTCGCTCACCCAATCTGCAATATGAGTAAATTTTATTTTTTGATGAATAAAGGCATCTACTGCTGCTTCGTTGGCGGCATTAAGGGCGCAGGGAGCATTACCGCCCATAGCCATCGCTCTAAGTGCTAAACCTAAGGCCGGATATTCGTCCATATTGAGTGGATAAAACCTAAGCTCAGATAGCAGTAAAGGATTAGTTTGGGATATAAACCTTTCGGGGTAGGATAGTGCATATCTGATAGGAATGGCCATGTCGGGTGTGCTCATTTGTGCTTTGTAGCTACCATCTGTAAATTCAACCATAGAATGCATAATGGCTTGTGGATGAATTAAAAAATCAATCTGATGGGCTTCGAGACCAAATAATTTGTGCGCTTCTATGGCTTCAAGTCCTTTGTTCATCATTGTAGCCGAGTCTATCGAAATTTTTGCACCCATTTTCCAAACCGGATGCTGAATTGCTTGTTGCACGCTAATATTAAGTTTTTCATTGGCCGACATTCCACGGAAAGGACCACCGCTAGCAGTAAGGTATATTTTGCGAACATGTGCTGGATTTTCGCCTTGTAAACACTGGAAAATGGCCGAATGTTCTGAATCAATCGGAATAATAGGCTCATTATTTGCTGCGGCAAGTTCAAGCAGTAAATCTCCTCCTGATACAAGTGCTTCTTTATTAGCCATGAGCAATCTTTTTCCCCTTTTTAAAGCTTCATAGGCCGGTATCAGTGCATCAAAGCCCGATGATGCAATTATCACCCAATCCGGGGAGGATGATTCGTACAATTGGGTGTACCATTTTTCTCCGGCAATATATTCGTTGGTCGAATGCTTAAATGTAGGTGAACTAAGTGCTGCATATTTTATGTTGTGCACTTGTTTGAGATCGAGCAAAGCTTTTATGTTTTGATGAGCAGAAATAGCCACCAATTGTAAATGCGATTGTTTGTTTATTTCGGCTATAACTTTTAAACCGATTGAACCAGTGGCCCCCAGCAAAGCAATTTTTTTCATCACCAACAACTTATTATCGTTCTATACATGCTTTGTAAGGGTATCAAAAAAAATCAAAATACAATATAATCTTCCGGATTTACTGGCGTTCCGTTGTACCAAAGTTCGAAGTGCAAATGCGGGCCGGTTGTTTGCTCACCCGAATTGCCTATTATGGCAATTACTTCACCAGCTTTTACTTTGTCGCCCTGTTCTTTAAACAACACTGCATTATGTTTGTATACCGAAACCAGATTATTGGGGTGCTGAATTTGTATCACATGTCCGGTTGTAAGTGTCCAGGTAGCTAAAATAACTGTGCCATCGAGTGTTGATTTTACTCCCTCGTTTAGTTCCGAAACAATATCTACCCCAAAGTGTTTTGTTGATGGGTCGAATGCGTTGTTTACAATACCTTTGCTAAGTGGGTTAAAGAAGTGTGTATATTCAATACCTTTATTTTTATCTTTTGATTGTGTGAGACTAAGTGCAAACTGGTCGGCAGCTTCTATTTCTTTTCTAAGAATAGAATCGTAGGCCGATTTTGAGAACGTAATGTCTTCTGGCCGCGAAACGGAGTCAGTTTCTTCTAAAAACGAAACCGGTTCCTGGTCGGAAAGAATGCGTTTTATATTATCGAGATAATATAAATCGCGCGTTTTTAAACGATAATCGAGGGAGTCTATTCTAACGGCATTCATAATGATGTTTTGCTGTAATTTACCATCTGGCACGTGCGGAATTAGTTCTCTTAGCGGTGTATAGGCAACTAGCAAAATAATTAGAAAAATCAGTAGGATAATTACAGATCCGAAATAGGCAAATACATTTAATTTTGATAATCGAAAAGAAAGTGCTTCTTCGTAGGTCGAATCGTTATAAAGTACCAATCGATACTTACTTTTGATTTTTTGAGCAAAGCTTTTTTTCCCCTGTTCAGCCATTTTTATCTTTAATTTTGATTTGCAAAGATATAAAATTAAAATAAGAGATAAGTTATTTATTAACTTTCCTTAATATTTGTAAGGCAGATTTTTCATAGCCAATCTATTGGGCAATTTCGTATGGTATGTTGATGTAAAAGCAAGAACCTTTGTTTAATTCAGATTCCACCCATATTTTTCCACCGAGTAATTCGGCATTCTCTTTTGCAATAGATAATCCAAGCCCCAAACCGCCTGAGCGAATCGATAATTCGTTTTCGTCTTGCGAGAAACGTTCAAAAATGGTGGAGAGTTTACCCGCATTTATGCCTATGCCGGTGTCTTTAACGTAAAGTGTAATGGTCTGATTTTCTATTTGGTATCCAAACTCAATGTATCCCAATTTTGTAAATTTCAGGGCATTTTCTATTAAGTTGGAAAGTATTTTCATCAGTTTGCTCTCATCGGTATTTATGTTTGCTTTCTCATCGGGCAATCCTTTTTTTTAGGTACAAGGATAAATTGTGTTCTTTGGCTTTTATATCAAAAATGGCAAATTGTTCCAAAAGCAGATTATTCAGATTCACTTGTTCCTTTATTAGCTTTACTTGTTTGGTTTCCAGGCGCGAAATCTCAAGTATATCATCTATTACACGTAATAGTTGGTTAGCGCTATTCTGAATTATACGGGTAAAATAGCTGCGTTTTTCGTTGCTCAAATCAGGGCGGTGTAGCATTTTTGCAAAACCTAGTATTCCATTCATGGGGGTTCTGATTTCGTGCGACATATTGTGTAAGAATCTCGATTTTAATTCGTTACTTTCTTCGGCATTGTTTTTTGCAATTTGTAATTCGATATTTTGCTGCTTGTATTTTTCGTTTAGGCTGGCGTATTCTTTATTCTGATTTTCAAGATTCTGGCGGGTTTGTACCTCGTCGGTAATATCGCTTATCACGCCAAACATAAGTTGTTGGTCTTTATCGTATTGTGCGTTGGTGAAAAGATCTCTTATCTCTCCATCATCTGCTCTTTTTATTTTGAATTTCATTTGGGCTGCTTGTCCGGAATAAATCATTTTTGTCATTCCGCCAATCATTTTTTCTTTGTATTCTGCTAAAATCAGGTTATATGCCTTTTCAATGGGTAACTCGTTTACTGATAGTCCTAAAATATTTAGTGCACCCACTGAGCCATTGATGGTTCTCTTTATTGGTGAGTATTCCCAGTGTCCTATTAAAGCTATTTCTTCGGCTCTGATGAGGTATGCCCTTGATTTGGCTCGCTCGGCTTCTATTATTTTTTTTTCGGTAATATCTCTGATAAAGGCGGCATGTATGTGTGCTTCGATACCCAAAAATATGGCTTTTATTTCAACATGGATAATTGTGTTGTCTTTTTTGCGGTGAGTGGTTTCAAAAATGATTTCTTTAGCGCTCTTTATCAGATTTATTTTCGATTTGAAAATGGCCATATCTTCTTCTGCATCTACTTTTGTAAATTGAAAACCAACTAGTTCTTCTCTTTTATAACCTGTAAGATTTAAATAGCTTTCGTTAACTTCCAGAATAATGCCATCGGCATTTACAACCCAAAATCCATCGATACTGTTGTTTATTATGGCGGAATATCTATGTGCCCAATCTCTGAGTTTATTTTGAGTTTCAAGTCTTTCGTTTATATTTCTGGCAAATCCGAGTAAATAGTTATTTTTGTTTATAGTTATTTTAGAAATTCGTATTTCTACCGCAAACAAAGAACCATTTTTTCTCTTGTGTTTTGATTCAATGGTCTGAGGTTTATTGTTTTCTAAAGTATCCCAGAGCACTTTTTGTTTTATTAAAGTAGGATATTGATCGTCTAAATCGGTTACTTTCATCATTAGTAGCTCCTCTCTCGAGAATCCTGTTTCTTCTATTGCCTGCTCGTTTACGTCTACAATATTTCCATTAAAATCTGCCAAATATATACTGTCGCCCGCTTGTGAGATAAGTAATCTCCATTGTTCGCTTTTTTGTGCCAACTCAGCACTCAATTCTTTTCGGGTTTTAAGCATTGCATTAAATGATGTGGCCAGATAATTGAATTCATCGTATTTAAGGGCGTTTTTATCAATAAATATGTCTTCGTTGGCAGCTTTTTCGAAGCTGGAACTAATTGTTTTGATGTTTTCGTAGATTTCTTTGTTAAACTTTTTGGTAACGTAAGATAGAATAACTAGTATGACAATGGTGACCGAAAATACCAGTACTAAATACATGATTAATTCAATAACCAGTTTTTTCTGATTCTCCGCAATTATTTGTTCTATATCTTTGTACCAAAATCCGGACCCTATGTACCACCTTATTTCGGGGATTCCCAATACGTAAGAACGTTTTTTTTCTACATTTTTGGTAATCATATTATACCAGGAATAGTCTATAAAGCCGGCGCCTTTTTCGTTGATTATCTTCATAAATGCCTGATGTGTATTTATGCCATCGGGGTCGGTCTCGTGCGACATATCTTTGCCCATAATTTCGGGCTTACTTACGCTTAAAATTTGAATACCATCGTAATCTCTAATAAAAAAGATGCCTGGCTCTTTTCCTTTATTAGGGAATCGCATTTCTTTCGACAGATCAATAATTATTTGGAGCGTTTTTTCTTTTGTGTGATTTGTATTTTTTAATCGATGAGTTATGTCTTTAACAAATCTTTCTACTTCGTATTTAAAAAGACTTTCTTGTTCCTGTATATATTTCTCTTTAATTTCTTTTTTCTCTTGAGTATAAAGAAAAAATTTGCCAATTACAGATAGGCCAACAATAATAAAAAGTACTGCTACGGCAATACTCAGGTTCATTTTATATATTCGTTTAATAATGCTGGAATTAGACATTTGTTTGTATGTTTCTTTGTCTAAATATAGAGATTTTTTTCGAAAGTGAATCTTGTGTTACAAAAATTTTGGCAATTTAATTTTTTGCTTTAGGTTTTTGTATTTAGTATTGATTATACAAAACAAAATCCTCTGAAAATTAATCTTTCAGAGGATTTATGATGTAAAAAAAATGATTTTTTTTTACTTTCTTATAAAGAGATTATTTTGTAATCACAATCTTACGGCTTACATCAAGTTTACCTTGCATAATTCTGATAATGAAAATACCGTTTTCAAAATTATCAATGCGAGCATATTCTTCCGTTTTTTTCAAAGGCAAGCTCATCGAACGACCACTTAAATCATAAACAGTAATACTTGCATCCTGCTCAGTACCGTATATGTATACAGAGCGTCCGTTGGGGAATACAATTATTCCGGCTTCCGGGTTGGGTTCGGGCATAACCATTTTATTAATGTGAATAGCAAAACGTTCGCTAAATGTGCCTGCATCCGATGTAAAATGGTAGCTCGTATCCGATTTTAAGCTAAATCGTGTGTTCAGATATTTGTCTTCAAATTCTATATCTGCATTCGAAGCGCTTATCCAGTTACTTATTTGCAGTATATTTAAAGTAAATTCTCCGGTTTTATTGGCCACAAAAGTTAGAGAATGTTCTTTTTCTTCGAGCATATTTACAGCGTTTACGCAAAGAATCTTTTCATCCACATTCATATAGATCTGAGGAAATGCGGTATTGGATGCCATTATTTTTTCTGTATCATAAGCATCAAATTGGTCAAGGGCATTTTCTAGCTGCACAAAATGCAACTGGTCGCTCAGGGAATTGCTTTCGATAATGAGATTAAAACCAACATAATTGCTCGTTTTTTGAGTTATCTCTTCGGGGAGTGTGGCTTTTAGAGCATTATCAAGTGATAGATTCATTGGCTGATTAGCTTTAACCCAGAAAGCTTGCATGGGCGAAATATATGCTGTTGCGCCATTGGTTTGTAATCCGCTCAATGGATTGTAAGTGGCAAAATTACCATCGCCTGCTTCGTTGTTGGCACCACCATAGTTTGTCCAAACGCTTGTTTGCAAATTGTTTAATCCATATTTTTCGGCATTCAGATAGGCTATATTCCAGTTAAGATATGCAGGATAAGGGTTTCCAATGAGATGGAATCCTGCGCTCTCCAATGGCATAATTATCTCGCCGGTATTTAAGGTTCCTTCGAATGTGTATTTCCATTGCGGATAAATGCCTGTTTTAAAGGCAAATCCCTTCATCGGAGTCCATGTTTTGTCGCTTTCAGTAATGGCAATCCAATCATGGTTTAGGTACTCGTATAGTTCTTTCCGATCTACTCCTGCAGAGCTTAGCTCTTCGTTGCTTACTAATGCATTTACTTTCTCGTTTTTAACAGGCGAGCTTAGGTAATAAAATGTGTATTCGTTTACCAGTTCCTTCTCCACAGATGCTTCAAGTTGATTATTCCCTAAATCTAATAAAACCGCCGTTTGACTTCCTGAGGCTCTCATCACAACCTTATCAATATAGTCTACTTCAACGCCTTCTGAAATGGTGAGTATAGCGTCATGAGCAAGATCTAAAGAATAATATTCCGCATTTTGATCTACAACAACCCTTGCTCCAACGGGTACTATGGCTTTGGTGTAGAGAGTTGGCACGCCCATATCCCAGTTTCCGGTTTCGTTCCATTGCTGAGATATACTACCTGTCCAGGTACTCACAATTATCTGTGGTTGTTGAATAATTAATTCAAAACGATTGTCGAAAACGCCTGTTGTCATAGAAATTTTGGCAGTATCATTGCGCAAATCATAGCTAATCCCTGTTTCTTTGTCGAGTAAAATAATGCTTAGGTAATGATTTATGTTTTCGGTTTCTTTCAAAACAATTGAGTAAATATCTTCTCTTCCGCATGTTAAACCTAAAGGAATGGTCGTTTTTTCATCTAAATTAGGTAAAGATTGAATTGCGTAAGGCAGATTCCCAATCATCGAATAGAAGGCAATATTTGTATTTCCTTTGATTTTTTCTCCATCAAACAGATTATCTACACCAATAGTGGCTTCATCCCTAAAAGCAATGAGCAACTCGTTGTAATCTTTGCGCGAGCTTTCGGCAAATAATCTAATACGTTGAATATCGGTATTAATTTTTTGCTTGTAAAATGGAGCAGGATTTGGTCTGCGCATGCTATTGTTAAAGGCTAAGGAGCCGCTGCTAGTTGCTTTCACAAAGAATGCTTGTCCGTTTGAGATATACCCGTTTGGTTGTACACTTCCCGAAACGCTGGTTACACCACCCGAAAGATTGTAGGTAGCATAGTCGTTAGATTCATATCCGGCACCGCCCGATAAATCATCATCCCAGAAATATACAGTGCCGGTAAATACCGAAGAATTAGCATTAATTAAATCGTCGGCGCTGATTGAAGATGGATAAGGATTTCCAACAAGATTCCAAGTATTAGAAGGATTTGCTCCGGAATTGAAAATATTAATGCTGATGTTTCCTGTATTGAAAGTACCGGTATTTAAGGAAAATGTTTTTGAAGCATCAATATAAAGGGCATAACCTTTGGCAACCGCCATTGTTCCGCTAGATGGTCGTTCCCAGCCGAGTAACCAGTCGGGGTCGGTATTTGCTTCATTATAACGATAGAAATTGCCGTTGTAGTAGCCGTTAAAAGTTTCGAAATTATTGGTAGATACGCTGTTCAGTGGTACAGAAAAATAATGGAACTTATTTGCCGTCATGAAAATCTCCGAAACATTGGAGCCATTATTGATAATATTCCCTTTTGTAATAAGCGAGCCCATACCTGAAACAGTAGATTTTACCGTAAGTATTGCTCCCAGAGCTATTCCTGTATTTCCGTTTACAGTTAAAGCAAATGTAGGAGAAATGCTTAAGCTCGAGCCGCTTTCCAACGTTAAATTCAAACACTCGGCAATGGAGCTAACTATTGGATAGTTGGTAAGTCCTGTTGGAATAGTAACATCGTTAATATTGCTTGGCACGCCGGTTGGAGTCCAGTTGTCGTTTACTTCCCAGGCTATAGAAACACTTCCGTCCCAAACCTTATCGGTAATAATAAGCTCGGTGGCTAAGGCAAAATAACTACCAGGTGCAAAATCGTTAAACGTTATTGTGGATGTACTTTTTATTGTACCCGAATTCTGTCCTCCATCTGTAATTATATCACCGGCTTCTCTCCAATCTGCGGCAGTATTCCATTTAGCCATGCGTAAAGATTGTCTCTCTGTGGCATCAGCAGATACCCCGGAACTATAATCCCAGCGAATAGTAACATTCGATGTAGCAGCTGCTGGGCCTTTAACTCTCCAATAGCCGTCTTTGTATACATATTCTAAAGGTGATGCAAAAGTTTCGGTATTAAACGCATCTATGGATGCATCGTAATTAAAATACTGAGCATTCCAGTATTGGGCTCCACTGGTATTGGTTGTTCCTAGCACAACATTTCCTAATCGGTTAGAGTTTCCAACAGGGAATGCAAAAGAGCCGCCCGAGTTTATTTTTTTGTATAAAGGTCCGTCTATAAAAGACAAAGATGAAGCCCCTGTTACGACGTTCTCCAGAGGGTTACTTATTGCAAATGAGTCGTCTATATTAGTGTAAATTTTTCCAAGGCTAAGAAATAGTTCGTTATTAATCTCTACATCAATTTCGATATTCACACCTGAAGAATTATTTATTTCAAAGTTGTTTAGCTCATTGGGGAAGATGAATTTCTGAGGGCCAAAAATATTTTGCCTTGCTGCACCATTCATTACAATAGTAGAACCGGCACCAGTACCTGCATCAAAAGTTCCGCTTAAGAAATTAATATCTTTTCCTACAGAAATTCTGCGGTCGTGCTCGTTTATAGCCGCAACACCATCAATGGTTAAGAAGCCATACAGTTGTATATCAAGATTTGGGAAACGTCTTTCACCTGAACCCGAAACAATAATATTGTTTACTTCGGTAATTTCACTTAAAATGTCGTAATTATCGATACCTCCAAATTCAACGGTTCCGCTATCCGGAGTAAAAAATCCATCGTAAACTCCGGCCGGCATGTCGCCTCTTTCGAGGTAAAGTAAACCGCTTCCACTAACTTTGCCTAACCTGTGTCCAAATGTAGAAGCCACATTTAAACGTCCTGTGGAGCAAATATTGGTTGCATAAGAGGTAATAAAGTTAGATGGCAGAGCAACATTGTGTTTTATGTAAGTGATAGCACCTTTAGGGCCTCCTGCCGGAACAGAGCCACCGGAAATAGGATATGTATCCCAGATAAGTGGGTTTGTCCAGTCTCCGTCAATTATAGATACATAGGCCGGAACTTTGTCGGGAATAGCACCTTTAAAAGTTGTTCCATCAATGCCGGCAGTATAGTCGCCGTCAATTCCAAGATCGTCTGTATTGGTATAAAAGAAGTAAAGTTCGTTGTTTATCTCGTTAAAGTCGGCAGGGTCATATTTTTCCCAAGTTCCAAGTGTAGAGTCAAGTAGCACAGCAGTAATGTAATCAGCAACAGTGTATGGGTTTGAAACATCTGGATCCACTTTTACATCGCCTCCATAGCACTCCATTGTTGTTGTAGCAGAGAATCCAGATATTCCGTTGGCGTCAAGTGTCCAATGATACCAAAGTACATTGGCCGAGTCCACGATTTCAGGGTCTGGAGCTTCCAAATCTTCCAAAATACTTACATGGCGCTCGTCGGCAGCCCTAACACGGATATATCCAGAGTTATTTGCGTTTGAAGTAATATCAAATTTTACGGGAGTATATTTGCCATTCGAACCCATTGGGTAAATAAATGTTGTAGGAGCGGCAATAATAGGGAAGTATTTTTTTACTCCGGCATCAGTAAACGAAATATTGGTTTGAATCATATTTGTTTCTGAGAAAGAGTTAACATCTTCTATTATTGCGGTATTCGTAAATGTAAGTAAATTTTTTCCAATATTTAATATACCTTTATCCAGATATAAAGTATTGGAAATAGTGAAGCTTGCTCCTGTAGGCAGAAAAGCACCTGCTGTATTATTCATATAGAGCTTAGCAAAAGTACCATTACCGTATAAGTTTTGTTCTTCGGTTCCTCCAATAATAATTCCCTTGCCGGTAATACCGGAGGTTGTGATAATTTGGTTGGTAATATCTTTATAAACAAGCACATCATTACCATTATCGTTGAAAGTTCCGGTAAGAAGGCTCATATCTCCCTCAATAGTAATTGGGGACGAAGCACCTAAACTCAAATCGAAGGCTGTTTCGTCTTTCACTACATCGTAGAATGTGGTTGTACCTGTAATGGTTTGATTGGCCGAACCCCTAAAATAGGTGGTGTTGCCATTTGCATTATAGTTTCCGCTGTTGCTTATGTTTCCTTTTAAGGTTAAATCCCAACCATCGGCATTAAATTCGGTGCCTGATGCAATAGTCAAAGTACTATTTATGGTATGGTCGGCAATCCATAGTTTTGCTTTCGGGCTATTTCCACTGGTATTGTTTGTAGCAAGATTAATAAAGGGATAAGAAGAGTATATTCCAATGGTTTGATTGGCGAGCGTATTTGCATTTCCGATTTGAATCAGGCTATTGCTTCCAACACTATTCGTTTCGGCATCGAGATATAGCGCCGGAAATGTAGCTGCGCTTTGTGCATTAGCAATGATAAGTGATGCGCCATCTGCTAAAGTAAAATTGCTACCGGCATTTAGTATTTCGAAAACGCCTCTGTAATTGATTGGTGCCGAATTTTGACCAACTATTACAGAGCCACCGGTTTGGGTATAAACTAATATACCTTCTTCGGTGGTTGTTTTTCGGCGGATTTGCGAACCAACAGTTAAATTTCCATTTGATATTTCAAGTTCAGCATTTCCGCTGGCTGAGTATTCGATGAAGTTATTTCCGCCTGCCATGTTTAATGTGCCGCCCGAAATGAGCAATTTTCCGTCTAAGAAAATACCGCTGTTGCCTGATACATTTGCTGTACCTTGTCGAATTTCCAGGGCAGAAGTGTAAGGAATATTAAAATTATCGTCTCCGGTCGAGAGATTAACATTTATAGACGAATTATTTAGAATTAACGTTCCATTTTGTAATTCGATAGCTTTGGCAACGCCTACTCCACTTGTTGCTCCGTTGAGTGTGAAATTATTGTTGAATGTGAAGGAGTTTGTTTGGTCGGTACCTTTATTCATAATAATTCGATTCAAACGCGGAATGTTTGCTGTTGCATTTGTAAAGGTATTGTTTGATGCTCCTTTTAATTCGAGATTAACAACAGGACGATCGGCTGCGTTGAATAACGTAATATTATCTTCGTTTAAGATGATATTTCCTCCAACAACCAATTTATGTTCCAAGGAAGTTACAACTCCCGGGTCGATAACCAGAATTGGATCTGCTGCTGTTACATTACCATTAACAGTAATAGTAACCGGTGTTCCGCTTCCGGGGAATCTTAATGCGCCGCCAAGATCAAAATCGCTGATATTCAAATTTCCTTTTATCAGAATATCTTTATTTATTGTAACATTACTGTGATTCCATCCTAAGTTGAAATTGTAATTAACAACCAGATTTGGTTGATCAATAATATAATTAACTGTTTCAAAAGTTATGGATGGAGCCGGTTGTGGTATGTTATTCAGAGTGTATGTGCTTGAACCTGTACCAAAATAAAGGAACCTGGATCGGCTGTCTGACGAAAAATTTCCAAAATCTCCCAAAACAGTAGGATTGTCGTTCGCTTCAAAAGAAATGATACCGTATCCTTCAACAACACCCAAATCAAAAGTTCCGGGGTAGTAGAACTGTACCCGAGCATCGGTCCCCGATAGTATTGTAACCGCAGGAACTTGGGTTATTGGTTGGCTTGGTCCACCTGTCATTCTGTCACCTTGTTTTATCATTACAATACTGCCGGCTGTAGGAACCATGTTTTCTAACCAAGCGGAAGGAACATCCCAGTTTACGTAAGATGAATTTGAGTGAAATATACTTGGGCTTCCCAAAAACCTACCTTCAACGCCTGCGGTAAAGTTCCCGCCTACAAGCGTGGCTGTCGGTGGAACATCAGTTCCGGTATTATTAAAACGAATCCATTTGTCGGTGCTGTATGTTTTAGCATTAAAATCCCGTGTAAAATCAACATCATCAAGAGCTTCATAAAAGCGGTCGAAATTAAATCCGTTTGCATTCGCGTCTTTGTTATCTTCAACCCAGCCGCTGTAAAAATCGGCGGCGAAAACGCCTCCCGGAATATCACGATCGTCAGCTAACATATACATACTGCTGAAAACGGGGTTTGTTGTAAAATCGGAGCAACTGATTCTCCAGTAATAATCCAATACATTTCCTCCGGTTAAATTTGTAGTTTGCAGTATTCCGTCCACAGGTCTAATTGTGATATAACCTGTACTGGGGCAAGAGCTGATTGTGAGTTCGACAGGTGTAAATTTTGAGTTATTTCTCAGTAATTCGGTTGCATCTGTTCCTATTCCTAACGGGAAATAATAAGTTTTTGCCGAATTTACCAAAAGCGATAAACCGCCATCGGAAACGTTTCCGTCTGAAATTATCATATCTGCGACACTGAGTCTATTAGTTTCGTTTGCATCACCGGTATCGCCGTCGCCTGTAAAGTCGAAGCGGGCATTGGGTTCAAGAGAAATAACCAAATTATCTATCTTCAAATTATATTTTGAGATGTTCATTCTGCCGTGTTTGTATTCCATTCTTCCGATATAGACGTTGCTTGTAAATTGCAAGATAGCGTTATCGGAATTTAAACGCAAATTTCCAAAATAAGCATTGTCGGTTGTTTTTACTATGCGTGTTGTAGGAGCAGTTTCCCTTCTTGTTCTAACAATTGAATTCGTAGGAACCGCATCAACAGCAAGTTTTCCATAGTTCGTTATATTTCCGTATAATCGCAAGCTGTATAATGTTAAATCTACATTTCCGCTCAACAATTCAAAATCATTAACAACTTTCACTAAATTGCTTCGCCAATCTCTAATGTTTTTACCACCTGTTGCAGTTTTTACATCGGTCGTATTTCCGGCATCGCCCGGGTCTTTCGAGGCAAAGAACAATGTTTTACCCACAGGCTTGCTTATTGTGAGATTGTAGAATGGGTGTTCCCAATCGGCATAAGCGTTTGCACCTTCGGGGTCGGTATAGCTTGGGTTTGTAAGAGCCGTGATGTCGCCAATATACAGTGTGGCATCTTCGGTTCCGTTGAGTGTTGTTGTATTTGTGCGGAATTGATAGAGTGCATTATCTTCGATTGTGAAATTTCTACCGACAGACAAGTTGTAAATAACATTATCAAAATTATCCATCACATCAAGTTCTGTATTTGAACCGAGCGTAAAATCGTTTAATACTTTAATATTTGTATTTTGTCGTACAGCAGAAACACCTGAACCTGATAGTCTTTTAATAACCAAATTATAGATTGGTGCTGTTGAGCTGATTTCAAAATCGTTGCCGCTTGCGATTTCAATTGTAATTGTTCCGCCCGTAACACTGTAATTGCCTTCGGCAGAAGGAATATAGAATCCATTCGTTAAATCATTTACAGGCACGCTTGCAACGGCAATATCTCTCATCAAAATTTCGCCACCCGACATATTAAACACGCCGGAAGGAGCGTCGAAACCAAAAATTGGATAAGAGCCACTCACTTCGCCTGGCTCGGTTTGGTTGCCACGTACTAGAACTAAACCACCTGTTTGTGTGTAGGATGCCACACCTGCACCTGCTCCGGCACGTATTTGCGAAACATTTACTGTTCCACCTTCAATTTTTACTTGGGAGTTGGCATTTGCCCAAAAAATGAATCCAGCACTGTTCCTTGTGCCAAAAAAGCCATCAGTAATCCTGAATTCGCCATAGAGCGAAAGGGCCTGAACTCCGCTTCCAGTGTTTACACCCACGGCGGTAGTCTCATATCCTGTAATTTGCGATTGTGCTGATGCTGTGTTATAAACAGAAACATTTGGAGATGCTAGCCACAAACGTGCATTTTGGCCAACGGCATAGTCTCCATTTCCACCATTAACTCCACCTTCTGATAATGTAGGTATGGTAATATGTCCGGTAAGTTCTAATGTGCCTGTTTTTATAAACAAAGATTTTCTTACTTCAGGATTATCATCGGAGTATGGCGCTGATTGGTTTCGTCCTACATTATTGGGACCAAATAGCACAAAATCTCCTGCTGCATCCGCATAAATTTCTTGTATATATGTTTTATCGATGCCCCTGTCTATTACCAAATTATAGATATGTGTAGTATTGTTTAATGTAGCCACGGCATTTTTTGCTCCTGTAAAACGCAATGTGGCAGCTCCTGTTGATGTAAATTCGTTATAAACAGGTGCTGTCTGATTGCTTAGTTTTACAATTCCATCGTTAAGGAAATTTCCATGCACTTCTATCTGATGGAAAATGGAATGATATAAACCACTTGTTGGCATCACCGAACCGATAATTGAATAGGTTCCGATGGTGTTACCTTGGCCTACAGATAGCTTGCCGGTTGCTTCAATAGATAGATTATTGGCAACAAAAAGGTTTAATTTGGTGCTTAGGAAATCGTCATTTATTTTTAACTCTCCTTGTTTTATATCCAAATCGCCGTTTATGGTTAAATCTTTGGTTAATGTAACTGTATTAGCGGCATCATCTAGTTGTAATTCAACATCGAAAAATTCGTAAGCAGTGTTAATGGTGTAAGAGCCTCCGTAATATACAACAGTTCCTTCGCCTTCTCCTTCTGATGTAAAGTTATTAGCATCTCCCGTGGGAAAATTATCAGCAGACATTAGTATTCGCCCTGTTCCTTTTATAAGTCCAAAACTATGTCCTATGGTTGTTTTTAAATCCAATCGTCCATCAACGGTAATACCGGCATTTGATAAATTATTTGTATTTACTGTGATTGTTTTACCGGATTTAATAACTATTTTGTCTGCTAATTGAGTAGCTGATGTTGTAGGGGTTTCGTTATCCGGATTATTAGGTAAGGCTGCAGATGGGTCGAGTGTCCAGATAGATGGATCTTCCCAGTTTCCCGTAACTAATGAGTACCATGTTCTGCCACTTATTCCGTCTAATGGGCTTTCGCTTGTGTTTAAAGTACCCAAAGTATAATATCCGTCTGCCAATTCGGCATCGGTGAGATTAAAATATATCTGATTTCCATTTATTACACCATCAGCTGCCTGAACCTCTGTGAATGCTCCACTGCCGGCACTTCTGTATAAAAGAACATAGTTTGAGATTTCTCCGGGGTACAAGCCACCGCTTAAAACTTCGTTTAAATCAAATGCCATACGGATATCCAAGTTCCCTGTTTTTTCCAGATACCACGAGCGGCTTAAACTTTCCAGAACTCCTGCTGGTAAATCGCTAGTGTTAAAAGGCTTAGCTGCGGTGTTGTTATGGGCAAACATGATGTATTCATCATTGTCTAAATCGGCAATGACATCTGCATAAAAACCAGAAGAAGATGCTCTTGTATGACTTCCATTGCTTGCTTGCCCTACGCCTGCTAAATCGTAAATATAAGCAGCGTCATTTCCTGTAAAAAGGTCGTTTTCTATGGTTATGGCGTATTTTTCGGCCAAATATTGATGAACAATCTGTAATTGGGCATTATTGAGGGCATTGCTGTAAATAATAACTTCAGCCACATTTATTGGATGATATGTGGGCGCATTGTCAAAAGCAGCACGTGCAAGAGCAGCTCCATTCCATGAAATGAGTTTTCCTGTATTTGTTCTGGCACCTAAATAATGGTTGTTTTGATAATTTCTGCGTTGATTGCTTGCTTCGGTTGAACCCAATAAGGTTGAGAATATGCCATACTCGAGTACATCAGTGCCCGATGAATAGGTTTCTGTATTAGCAACCATAGGTGTTTCCAAATCGTTTCCATAATGATGGGCATGAAAATCGGCGGAGTTTTCAATATAAATATGCAGATTTTTGTTTGCGCCGGCATCTGTTCCGGCAAGTAGTATTCTCATGCTGGTATTTGTACGTCTTTGTCCTACAAATAGAACCGTATAATCTGAATTTACTATCTGAGTTCCATCGAAAGGCATAAAATCGTTTGTACCATCGAAAACTACTGCGGGTAAACCATTAATTTGCCCGGTTCGGAAAATGGGCTGGGATGCGCCTGTTGCCTGAGTAGCGTCAAAGCCGTTTCCTGAGCGATCTGTCCATGATGCAACCGCAGCCAAATCGGCCAACGATAAATAATTGGCATCGAACCAAAGTTTATTCACAGGCTGCGAATTATCGCCCGTTGTGTTTCCAACGCCACCGGGTCCAGTTTGCGCTAATATTGGATTTGTTGCCAATAGGAATACTAAAAGTAAAAAAATAAAATTTCGCATATTGGTATTTGTTTTAGTGCATAGGTATTAACTCATCGTTTTACGTAAAAAAACAGAAAATGTTTTGTTACCGTGTTACAAAATTATAAAATATGTTGAATATTAACCTAGATTATTTTAATCAATAAGTTTTCCAGATTAAATTTAAGAAAAAATGTACTAATTTTATTCTTTTTGTCGTAGTGCTTTTATGAATGACCTGTTTATATCGCTTATTTTATTTGTATTTTGCTGTAAGATAATAATTTACACCCTTACATGAATTATTCGGAATGTATTTAGCCGTATATTTTAAGACTTAAGAATCTTTTATTCTTAAAAGGATGCATTCCACAAAATATACTTAACATTTCGTTAAATCGGCATTGATTGTTATTCTATTGTTGAGCTTCTTTGCACAAATAAACAAAAGCTTATGGAAAATATATCTTTACCAAATGCAAAGAAAAAACTACAATTAATGATATTCAAAGGTGCATTGAAAGCAATGGCTTTTGGATTTTTTGTAATAATTGTAAGTCTTAACCCATCTTGCAGCTATTCAGGCGTAATAAGCTGATTTTGATTTATATCATT
>DYOH01000069.1 GCA_020720625.1 Acetofilamentum sp.
GAAAGACCCATTAATCCAATGCGTTTATTAGTTGTCGTTTAACTTTTGAAAAGTTCTGTGTGCGAAAAATTCTTATCACTAGCAACGGCATTTATGCCGTTGTAAAATGTGCCGAATATATTGGGCTTTAGCCCAAACAATTTTATTTTCGGCTAAAGCCGAAAGACCCATTAACCAAAAAACCGTGGCATGAATGCCACGGCTAATGATTTGCGCGACAACCGCTGCTCCCGTCGGGGGCAAATATCGATAGCAAAAATGCGTATGTACCATTTTTTGGCACCCCGTAGGGGTGCAAGCCCATTAGCGCAAAGTAATCTCAGATGAAAGTTATAAAACGGTGCTTATGTTTCGAAAAACGGTGGAATTTGCAGATGGTTAATAAATTACCACAGTTGTTCGAACTATTTTACAAAACGATTGGAATAATTTGTGCGTTTTTAAAAAAAAGAGACGGGTAGATTTTATAAATTACCCGGCCCAGCTAAATGCATAAAACAGTAAAAACTGCCAATTTGTTAATAAAAAACCTCAATCACGTTAATATCAAAAACGAGCGAAGTGTATCCTGGAATAGTTCCGCTGCCTGTGCTGCCGTATGCTAGAGTAGAAGGGGTTAAAATGGTTATTTTATCTCCCACACGACATAAAGCCAAGGCTTCGTCCCAGGCCGGAATAACCTGTCCTGCACCAACAGTAAACTCAAAAATACCATTGTGGTATTCTGATGCGTCGAAAATACCCCCTTCGAGAAATTTTCCTACATATTGTACGCTCACGTAATCTCCGGCATCAATTTCGTCGCCGCTACCGCTTGTGTTCCATTGAATATAAAGTCCACTTTCGGTTTTTGTGGCATTTGGGTAATTTTCGGCAATATATGCCTCCAGTATGGCTAATTCTTCGGCACGTCTCTCTTCCGGTGTTGGATCTTTCTCGCAGGCCGAAAAAATAATCATAAAAGCAATTGAAAATAGCAGAGCAATTCTTGTCATTATTTTTTTTCTAAAATTTAAGCATGAATTATTTAGCAATAGAAAGCACTTCTATGTCGAAAACCAGAGCAGAATATGGCGGAATAGTTTGTCCGGCACCTGTTTCTCCATAAGCAACGTGCGAAGGAGCCACAATGGTAACTTTGTCGCCCACTTTAAGCAAACTTACGGCTTCGTCCCATGCAGGAATTACCTGACCAACGCCAAGAACAAATTCAAAAGGCTGATTTCTGTCAAGCGAGCTGTCAAATTTTTCGCCGGTAAGAAAACGACCGGTGTAATGAACCGAAACTTTTTTACCCGCTTCTGTTTTGGATCCTTTTCCTTTTTCTTTATACACTAAATATATACCCGAAGATGTAGGCTCTACATTTATGTTATTTTCTTTTAAATAAGCTTGGATTAATTCGGTTTCTTTAGTTTTCATAGCGTCTAGCATAGCTTGTCTTTCGGCCATAAGTTTTTCCATGCTTGGAGCTGCAACAAGTTTAACCTGAAAACGGAGTTTGTCGCCTTTTTGCATATACTCAGGGAGTGGTTGGCGCATATTTTGCATGAAAAAAGTTTCGGCATCTAGCAGAAAGTGCATGCTATCTCCGGTGGCCATAAGAAGAATAGCATCGTCGAAACTACCACCGTCGGCATCTTTTTTATTTACTTGCAGGCGGAATGCATCTTTTAAATCGGCAGAGTTGTAGATAAGGGAATCGGTTTTATCGGCGAAAAATTTCAGGTTTAATTCGGCAATTTGTCCTGATTCGATTAATTTACCATTTTCGGTTTTTTGAATAACCTGATATTCAAGACCTTTTTCTGTTTTTTCGTATTGTTTCTTTGTTGCGCAGGCAGAGATAAAAAGAGCTGCAGCCAGAATGAATAAATTTTTCATAAAATTGATTATTTGCTTGATTAATAAATACTATACTTTTAAGAACAGATTGAAAATATTTTAAAAACGCGGCTAAATTAGTAAATAAAAAGGGCAAAAGTCTTAAAAAAATTAAATAATATTTTTGAGATGATTGGCCACCCGAAAAGAGTTGGCATATATAGTCCAAGTGAGTGGCACACTGCCGCCGGTGGGCATAAAACTACCATCTGTAACATAAAGATTTTCAGTTTCGTGTGCTTTACAGTTGATATCGAGAACCGAATTTTCGGGCTTGTTGCCAAAGCGACATCCGCCCGCCTGTAAATTTGATGGAGCGCTGCCATTAATATTTGAACTAACATTTTTAGCTCCAGCTCTGCGGAGCAATTCTTCGGCTTTGTTGGCAATAAATCGGCCGGTTTTTTGGTTTTGCGGATGACTATCGATTCGGATATGCGCCACTGGATCGCCCCATTTATCGCTAACATGCCCGGATAACTGCACAAAGCAATTATCTGTAGGCAGCCAATCGGTAAAGACTTCGAAATTGAGTTTTCTCTGTTGCTTAAAGTAAAAGCTGATTTTGTTTTTTAGATCGCTGCCATATATTAGTTCCTGATTTTTGCCCCATTTTTGTTTTATGGCTTTAGAAATGGCGTTGGCGTGCTCAAAAAGAAAATCCACTGAGCCACCTTTCATTATTCGTCCGTTTTCGGGATCAGGGTATTCAATCCATTGCTGCAAGGTTCGGTTAATGAACAGTCCGTTTACTTTCAATTGGTTAATTTGTGCATCAGAAAAATCGCGAAAGAGAAAATTTCCAGACCCAATACCACCGCCCGAAAAGATGAGATTTTTACCCACTTGACCATAATTATTGGCCAAACCCTTGGGGAAATCTTTGTTTTTGCTCATCAGCAATAAGCGGCATGATTCAATGGCTTGAGCCGCCACCACAAAAATCTGAGCTTCAATAGATTTTTTCTCTTTGCCGAAATAATACCAGGCTTTAATTACCTTGCCTTTGCCATTGGTTTCCAGAAAAAAAGCTTTTGCATTTGGAATAATTTTGCAGTTGCCCGATTTTATGGCTTCATGAAGCAAAGCCGCACGGGAGCTTCCTTTGGCATCGGTTGCACAGCCATAGCTGCCGCAATAATTTGAATAGGAACAAGCCCGTCTGTTTTGGCTATTTCGAGAAAGAATGGCTCTAGGAAGAGGCAAAAGCTCGTAGTTCAATTCTTGTGCGGCTAAATCGAGCCATGAGCTCACCGGGTGCTCTGCCAGTGGCGGAAATGAAAAATCGCTGGTGCTTCGGGGTTCTAAATGGGCATGTGGTACAACTTTACCCGAAATGCCGACCAAATGTTCTGTTTTGGTGTAAAAAGGTTCAATATCATTGTAAGAAATAGGCCAATCCACCATGTTGGCGCCTTCTATTTCGCCATAGGCACTAAGTAATTTAAAATCTTTTGGTTTTAGGCGGGCAAAATATCCACTCATAAAATTAGACGAACCGCCAACCACACTGCCATTCCAGAAATTTGCTCCACTCTTGTAAGTGGATTGTGCCTCCCATGCGCCCAAGGCATTTTTTTGTTCAATTACCTGCGGCTCATCCATGGGGTTTGGAGTGTAGACATGCCTTCTTGTGGCCACCATTTCGTCTTTGGTAAATTCATCGGTTTTTATCCACGGACCTTTTTCCAGCATCACCACTTTTTTTCCGGACAATGCCATTTCGTAGGCAATGGGGCCGGCACCGGCGCCTGTGCCAATTATGCATATATCGTAAATCATGGATTTTCTATTTTGCGTATCAAAATTTCCGGATATTTGAGCAGATTATTTGCAGGCGGTAAGCCAGGTTTGTGCTCTAGCCATAGATATGCCATTGCATTAGTATTTCCGCCATAAATAGGGTCGGAGAGAAGTGCTTCTATTATCAGGCTGATTAAAAAGGAAAGCCAGTTTTTTATAGAATTATTTTCTTTCGATAAAACCTTGATTAGATTATCTCTTTCAATATCAGTGCATTCCAGAAAGTTTTTATTCGTTTTGCTTAGGCAATCGTTTTCAAGGCTATCAAATCCCTTGAGCAGAAAATTCTTTTGCTCAGGATCGTAAAATGCATCATTTAAAATTTGAACAATAAATTCGAAAGCACTAAAATCATTCGCCGATGGCCCATAATTATCCACGGGGAATAAAATCAAGAGGATTTTTTTTAATGTTTCGGCCTGATTTTTAGTCAATGGCAAGTATGGCTCATTTTCGCAGGAGAAAAAAAGCGGAATCTGGAGACTAATTCCACCCCACAAGCTTAATTTAATAAATTGCGCTCTTTTCATAAAAAAAAAATCCCAGTAAATATACCAAGATTTTTCGATTAAGTTTTACACTAAAATTATTTAGCGCTTCCGCATTTACCTTCGCCGCATTTACCTTCGCCACATTTACCCTCTGCGTTGGTTGAGTCGGCAAGCATTTCTTCGGTATTAGCTTCGGTTGTCGATGCCGAATCAGTTACAACTTGCTCTGTAGTTTCGGTATTTTCTTTATTTTCTGCATTGTTGCAGGCCGCAAATGTGAGTGCAAAAGCAAAACTAAGCGCGGCTAAAAAGTAAATATTTTTGTTTTTCATAAGCCAGATTTTTTAGATTGATTTTTTATCGCTACAAAGGTACTAATGGTTTAAAAATAAGGGAACTAAAATATCAATTTGAAAATAATTTATACTACATCCTCAGGAATGACGTTAATTTATTGGTAGTTAATGTTTTGAGTTGTTAAGTAATTTGATAGTAAAATGATATGCTAAAACAAAACTTAGCTAAAACAAAATGATAAATTTCCGCAAACGATTTAAGTAAACAATTCGTCAGAAAGATGATAAAAAATAATTATTTTATTGGTAAAAGCAAAATAGGATTTTTATATTTGTAAGCTCATAGAGAAAATTAGAATTAAAATTGAGATTATATGTCACAGAACAAGAAACGTGTGTATGTATTCGGCGATAAAAGAGCCGAGGGTAAAGCCGATATGAAAAACCTCTTAGGAGGGAAAGGCGCCAACCTAGCCGAAATGAACTTAGTAGGTATTCCGGTACCTCCGGGATTTACGATAACCACCGAGGTATGTACAGAATACAATGCACTTGGCCGCGAAAAAGTGGTAGAGTTGCTCAAATCGGAAGTAGCCGATGCAATGCGTCAGGTAGAAGAAATGATGGGCGTTAGATTTGGCGATAAGGAAAATCCATTATTGGTATCTGTTCGTTCAGGCTCAAGAGTTTCAATGCCCGGTATGATGGATACCGTATTGAATTTAGGAATGAACGACGAAGTAGTGGACGGAATTGCTAAAAAATCGGGAAATGCCCGTTTTGCATGGGACTCATACCGTCGATTTGTACAAATGTATGGCGACGTTGTTATGGGTATGAAACCAAAATCAAAAGAAGACCACGATCCATTCGAAGAAATAATCGACGAAATGAAACATGAGCGTGGTGTAAAAAATGATACAGAATTATCTGCCGATGATTTAAAAGTAATGGTAGCCCGCTTTAAGGCCAAAGTGAAAGAAACCACCGGACAGGATTTTCCGTTTAATGGATGGGATCAACTTTGGGGAGCAGTAGTGGCTGTATTCGACAGCTGGAACAACGACCGTGCAAAGTATTATCGCAGAATGAACAAAATACCTGAAGAATGGGGAACAGCAGTAAACGTTCAGGCCATGGTTTTTGGAAATATGGGCGATAATTCGGCCACAGGAGTAGCTTTTACCCGCGATGCCGGAAATGGTGAAAATCTATTCAATGGTGAATATTTGGTAAATGCACAAGGAGAGGACGTTGTAGCCGGAATTCGTACACCACAGCAAATTACCCACGAAGGTTCCAGAAGATGGGCCAAATTGGCCGGAGTAAGCGAAGAAGAGCGCAGCACTCAGTTTCCTTCCTTAGAAGAGCTTATGCCTATTGCCTATAAAGAACTCGACGAAATTCAAAGAAAGTTAGAGAATCATTATAAAGATATGCAAGACCTTGAATTTACAATTCAGGATGGTAAATTGTGGTTGTTGCAAACACGTAGCGGAAAACGTACAGGTACTGCAGCCGTAATTATGGCAATTGACATGCTTGACGAAGGTTTGATTGATGAAAAAACAGCGCTTTTGCGCGTAACACCTGAGCGTTTAGACGACTTATTACACCCGGTATTTAAGCAGGAAGCTATTGATGATGCCGAAATTATAACCAAAGGCTTGCCCGCATCTCCAGGTGCCGCAACAGGTCAGGTTGTTTTCTTTGCCGACGAAGCTGTAGAATGGGCAAACCAGGGTAAAGAAGTAATATTGGTTCGTTTAGAAACATCTCCCGAAGATTTGGCCGGAATGGACAGAGCCAATGGTATTTTAACTGCCCGTGGAGGTATGACATCTCACGCAGCCGTTGTGGCCCGTGGTATGGGAAAATGCTGCGTTTCGGGTGCCGGTGCAGTAGAAGTAGATTATAGAAAACGTACTTTCAAAGTAGGAAATTTGGAATTTGCCCAAGGCGACTGGATTTCGCTGAATGGAACTACCGGAGAAGTATTTAAAGGTAAAGTAGAAACCATTGACCCAGAAGTGGGTGGCCATTTTGGTCGTTTGATGGAATTGGCCGATAAATATGCCAAAATGAAGGTAAGAACCAATGCCGATACACCCCGTGATGCGCAAGTTGCACGCGATTTTGGTGCCGAAGGAATTGGATTATGCCGCACAGAGCACATGTTTTTCGAAGATGAGCGAATTCCTGCCATGCGCGAAATGATTCTTGCCGACGACGAAGCCGGAAGAAGAAAAGCGCTCGACAAATTATTACCTTATCAGCGTGCCGACTTTGAAGGAATTTTTGAAGCCATGCACGACTTACCTGTAACAGTTCGTTTGCTCGACCCACCATTACACGAATTTGTACCTCACGATGATAAAGGTCAGCAGCAAATGGCAGATTTAATGGGTATTTCATTGGAAAAAGTGAAATCTAAAGTAGAATTTTTAAGCGAGTTTAACCCAATGCTCGGGCATCGTGGTTGTCGTTTAGGAAATACTTATCCCGAAATTACCGAAATGCAGGCACGTGCGATTATCGAAGCAGCGCTAAACCTAAAAGCTAAAGGAGTAACTGCCATTCCGGAAATTATGGTTCCCTTAACCGGAACTTTGGCCGAAATGAAAATGCAGGAAGCTATTGTACGCAATACAGCAGAAGCTGTAATTGCAGCACGTGGCGAAAAACTTGAGTATAAAGTAGGAACCATGATTGAAATTCCACGAGCAGCATTAATTGCCGATAAAATGGCCGAATCTGCCGAATTTTTCTCTTTTGGAACAAACGACTTAACACAGATGACCTTTGGTTATTCGCGCGATGATGCTGGCAAATTCTTGCCTGTTTATTACGAAAAAGGCATCTTAAAGAACGATCCCTTTGCCGTTTTAGACGAAGAAGGCGTTGGTCAGTTGGTTAAAATGGCTTGCGAAAGGGGAAAACAAACCCGTCCGGATATCAAATTGGGAATTTGCGGCGAGCATGGCGGTGATCCATCATCAATAGATTTCTGCCATAGAACAGGTCTTAACTATGTAAGCTGTTCACCATTCCGCGTGCCAATTGCGCGCTTATCTGCTGCACAGTCGGCTATTAAGCATGGATAAATAAATCTTTAAATTTTTACTAATCCGCATAGAAAAATATCTCTGTGCGGGTTTTTTTTTATATTTGTGAAAAAACCAGATAATGAACAAACTTAGAATCGGAAAAGAATCAATATCAAAATTAATTAATAATAATTTGATAAAGAAAGTAATAAAGGCCAGCCAAAATTTTAAAGGAGAAGGCACATTATCCTTAATAGATAAAATATTAGCAGAGTTATCTATTGATCCTGAGATAATTGAGTCGGAGATGATGAAAATTCCGGAGAAAGGCGCTTTCATAACCGTATCTAATCAGCCATTTTATGGTCTTGATAGCCTCATAGTGCTAAGGGCGGTACTTTCTAAACGTCCTGATTTTAAGATATTTGCGGAGAATATATTTGCTCCCAACGGATTATTTACAGATGTAATTATCGACGATAAGGATTGGATAAGTGCCTTAGGAAAAGCCCGCGAGTGGATGAATTTGGAGCATCCGGTTGGATTTTTTCCTGTTGGTTCGGATATAAATCGCGATTTTTTGGCCAACGATGTTGCCGATTTGCAGTGGAGAACAGCCACCTTGAAATTTATAAAAGCGGCCAAAGTACCTGTTGTGCCGGTATATGTTTGTCCGTCTAAAGGCAGAATTAATACCGCACTTACCAAAATACATCCAATTTTGGGAAATAAATTATTTGTGCCAAATTACGTACCCAAGAAAAACACATCATTTAAAGTTCGGATTGGCAATGTAATCCCAGCCAAAGAATTGGCCGATTTTTCGGATTTAGAGCGTTTTGGCCGATTTTTGCGTTTAAAAACCTACCATCTGGGCAGTGGTATAGATGTTAAACAGTTTTTTAAATTTCCGACCAGAATTATGCTCAAATCTGCCGAAGAAATAATAGCTCCTGTGGATAAAGAAGTAATTAACAGGGAGATAGAGCAGGTAAGGGACGATTACTTTTTATTTAGAAGCAGTAATTTTAGTGTTTATTGTATACCCTCGTCAAAAATACCAAATATTCTCAGGGAGCTTGGCCGATTGCGTGAGATAACCTTTCGCGAGATAGGTGAAGGCACAAACCGCAGCTTGGATGTAGACGAGTTTGATTTGTATTATTATCAGTTAATTATTTGGGATGAAGAGGAGAAGCGCATAGCAGGTGCTTATCGCGTTGGCAAAGGCGAAGACATAATCAATCAATATGGCATAGCCGGTTTTTATTTAAATACCCTTTTTAGGATAAAAGAAAAATTTACGCCAGTTTTAAAAGAATCGCTTGAATTGGGTCGTTCCTTTATAGTTAAGGAATATCAACGAAAACCTTTGTCTCTATTTTTATTATGGAAAGGAATACTCTACTTTTTAATAAAGAATCCGGAGTACAGATATTTAATAGGTCCGGTAAGCATAAGCGGCGATTTTTCGGAGTCAAGTAAGTCTATGATAGTTACCTTTATCGAGCAAAATTACTACCGAAAAGATTTGTCAAAATTTATCAGGCCGAGAAAAAAATTCAGATTTCCAAAGAAATTTCTGAAAACTTTTGATCAGGATGCATTTTTGGACAGCACAGGCAAGGACTTTAAAAAACTCGATAAGTATATCAAAGAAATAGATAAAGATTTGGTAACCCCGGTATTGCTAAAGAAATATACTTCTTTGGGCGCACAGATTCTTGGCTTTAATGTAGATCCGGATTTTAACTATTGTTTAGATGGATTAATTATTTTGGATTTATTTGATGTGCCGCTAGAAATATTGGAAGCACTATCAAAAGAAATTGAAGATGATTCAATTCTGGAGCGCTTTAATTTTCCTGGTTTGTATAATTAAGAAATATTGATTTTTTGGAAATTAGTTATTTAATAAAGGGAATTATAGTAGGTTTATCGGTTTCAATACCTTTAGGTCCAGTAGGTATTTTTGTTATTCAACGAACCATAAGCAAAGGACAGATTGCCGGAACAATAGCCGGCCTTGGGGCTGTATTTGCCGATACATTTTATGCCGTAATCGCAGGATTTGGAGTAAAGATAATCGGCGATTTTATGGTAGAAAACGAAATTGCACTTCGGTTGATAGGAAGTTTTTTTCTGATTTTCATGGGCTATCGGATTTTTACATCAAATATAATTAAACAAGTGCGTTACAAAATGGGCGTAATTTCAAAATCAAAATATTTGAAAGATTTCGCAGGCATCTTTTTTCTTACACTATCAAATCCACTAACCATTGTAGCCTTTGGCGCTATTTTCGCGGGTTTGGGAATTGTAGAGGGCAATTCCGATGCCCGATTAACCATATATTTAATAGCCGGAGTATTTAGCGGAGCATTTTTCTGGTGGTTTATACTTGGAACCTTTATCAATATTTTTCGTAATAAGATAAGGTTAAGAAACCTATTTTGGATAAATAAGGTTACCGGAATATTAATCATACTTCTTGGCATTGTAGCAGGTTTAAGCATTTGGTTTTTCAATTGATTTAAACAAAATGTTTGGTATGTATTAAAAAATTGTTAATTTTGTAGCATTCGTTAAATTAAATTTTTGAATATGTGGATAATTGAAAATGTTTTAGCGCTAATTGGAGCCTACCTTCTTGGATCTCTTGCCACATCGGTTTGGATAGGAAAACTGTTTTATGGAATTGATGTTCGTGAGCATGGCAGCGGAAACGCCGGAGCAACAAACACCTTTAGAGTATTAGGCGTAAAAGCAGGGGTACCTGTATTAATCATAGACGCAGCTAAAGCTTTTTTTGCAGCAAATCTTATTGTTTTTCTACATCATTATACTCCAGGCACAAATCCCTACCTTAATTTTAAATTATTGTTAGGTATGATGGCCGTTGTGGGTCATATATTGCCCATTTATGTAGGATTTAGAGGCGGCAAAGGTGTGGCATCGCTGCTTGGTTTGGTTTTGGCCATACATCCGGCCGCAGCGCTGGGAGCTATCATTGTTTTTTTGTTGGTATTGTTGTTATCTAAATATGTTTCGCTTAGTTCCATGCTAGCTGGATTAGCATTTCCTATCATTCTGGTTGCGTATTTCAATGTAACAGCCAAACCTATCATTGTTTTCGCCGTTCTGGCCTCCGTGGCATTGGTTTACACACACCGAAAAAATATCAACAGATTGCTAAAACGTGAAGAGGCAAAGGCAAATTTATTTGGCTGGATAAGAAGGCGTTAATTAACTATTAAATCTATTTTTTGTTAAAGCTACCAAACATAGGTAGCTTTTTTTGTAAAAAAATGCTACTTTCGAACAAACTTTATCATTATGTCGAACGCAATAGTAGAAGAATTCAAAAAATATATAGGACAAGAAATAAGCGAAAGCCCATCGGCCGTAACACGTTGGTTAAAAGGAAAATTGCTGGAAATTGAAGAAGGAGCATTGGTGGCTGAGTTTGTTGTTCGCCCCGAAATGACAAATCCGCTTGGCATATTACATGGAGGCTCCATCGCCCTTATTATGGATGATATGATTGGTGCTACAGTGTATACCCTGCCTACAGAGGTACATTTTGTATCTACCAACTTAAATGTGAGTTATTTAAATGCTGCTCGCTTAAACGAAAAAATTATTGCCAAAACGAGCATCGTAAAAAAGGGAAAAACATTTATTTTTGCTGAATGCGAGATTTATAATAGCCGAAATTCATTAATTGCAAAATGTTCATCCGGATTGGTGTCCACAAATCTAAAAAAATGACATGGGTATTGAAATGCGGATAAGGCAATTAACTTTACTCATCTTATTTTTTAGTGCAGGATTTTTCAAACTTGCTTACAGCCAGGTTTTTGAAGATAAGGGAATGGCATTTGTACAGAATTTCAGCACTACAGATTATGGCGCGGAATCACAAAACTGGTCGATTGTAAAAGATAAGCGCGGCGTATATTATTTTGGCAATACAAAAGGCATACTCGAATTCGACGGAATAAGCTGGACACTGATAAAAACGGCCAATAATACCTTGGCCCGAAGTATGGATGTTTCGGCGGAGGGCGTAGTTTTTGTAGGCGCCAACAACGATTTTGGCTATCTGGATGTAAAGGAAAAAGGGAAAGTAAGTTTTGTCTCACTAAAGCAAAAATATCAGCTTTTTTCGCACGATTTTCAAGATGTATGGAAAGTGTACGCCACAAGCAATGGAGTTTACTTTCTCTCCGATAATATTATTTTTTATTACGCCGACAATAAAATATCGGTAATTAAAGAAAACCTTGCGGCCAATTTGGCATATAAAGTAAATAACACCGTTTATATTATTCATGCCAAAGGCGGAATTTCTGCCATGCTAAAAGATAAGCCTGTTTTGTTGCCCTTCTCTTTAAAAATTAAACCCTACGAAGTAGGCCGAATAATAATGCTCCCATATCGCAACAACGAAATGATGATTCTGACCAATTATGGAGGCATTCAGCTTTATAAACTATCTGCCTTAAATCAGAATTACAAACTAAAGAACAAAAATAGCATTGAGAAAGAAGTAATATCCGATTTTCAAACTCCACTATTGCCTTATATTCGTTATGGATTATTGTACGAGGCCACTATTTATGCAGATACGCTTATTGCCATGGGAACTAACCGTAATGGCGTATTTCTAATGGATTATGATGGAAATTGGGTTGATTTTGCCAATAAAAATACGGGATTGGCCTCGAATAGTGTATATTTTTTGTTTTCGGATAATCATCAATTACTTTGGGTTGGCACAGAGATGGGCGTTTCAGTAATCGATTTTGATTTGCCATTACGAAAATACGATGCCCATAATAAGTTGGATGGAGCCGTATTAACTACTTTAAAATATAATGGTTACCGATACGCCGGCACCATGCAAAATTTGTATTATCAGAAAAAAACACCCTTGAATGTAAAAAGTCCATCGATAGAATATGCCAAAGTAAAAGATGTTTACGATGATTCCTGGCAATTAATAAAACACAATAATCAGTTGATGAATCTATCGAGCTACGGATTGCAATTAATAAAAGATTCGTTTGGAGCAGTTTCGAGTTATTTTGGAAATGCCTATTCGGCCGCTTTTCGCAAAAACGAGCCTTCGGTTTTGTATGTAGGTTTAATAGATGGATTGATTCCGGTGATGTTCAAAAATTCGAAAAATCAAGAGTATCCACAGATAATTCCGGGACAAAAATTTTCTGCATTTAACGATCCAATAAGTCATATTGTATCCGACGAACAAGGCGATTTATGGATGTCGTCGTATTATAACGGGGTAATAAAAGCAGAATTTGATTGTTTGTATCAGGATAGCGTAAGATTTATCCGTTATGGAATAGAACACGGACTTCCGCAGAATGATATGAATTTTCCGGTGTTGATAAATAAGAAAATCAGAATCTTAACTCCCAAAGGCGTATACAGCTTTAGCGATTACGATAGAAATTTTATTCATGATGAGGAGTTTAGCATTTTTAATCAGGATTCGATGGCTGTTTCTCAATTAATACCTTATAATGAACAAATTTATTACTATTTGTCGGAGAAAAGCGCCGGATACATTTACAAAGAGAATAAAGATTGGAAAAAAAATGACAGTATTTTTAATCTAATACCAATAAATTCGATACATAATATATACTTAGAGGATTCGGCCTTATGGGCAGCATCAAATCTGGGTTTGTTTAAGATCGACATTCGCAAGCCATATCAGTTTCGAAAGAATTTTAATGCATTATTCCGCAAGATAGTTATCGGTGCAGATTCGGTAATTTTTGCCGGAAGTTTTTTTAGAAGGCTTTCGGATAGTACCGTTGTATTAATAAATGAACAATCGGACGATAATGTAATTACAATTGATTATGATTACAATAGTTTGATGTTTGAATTTGCTTCATTTACAGGCCATATAAATTCGGAGCCAATGTTTCAGACAATGTTGGATGGTTACGACGAAAATCCTGGAAACCCCACCAATGAACCGCGAAAATACTATACAAATCTTTGGGAAGGCACATACACATTTAAAGTTAGAGCCATAGATGTTTATGGAAATTATTCTGATTGGATAAGCTATCGATTTAGAATAAAACCGCCCATTCACAGGTCTTTTCCGTTTATTATTTTGTACTTGTTTATGGTCTTGGGCATACTACATTTAAGCATGAAATGGCATAGCCGCAGATTAAAACGAGCCAACATAAAACTAGAAGCAATTGTAGCTCAGAGAACTGCCGAAATTGATGCGCAAAAAAGAGAAATTGATGCACAAAAACAACAACTTGAAATTACAAATCGGGAGTTAGAAAAGCTAAGTATTGCAGTTCGCGAAACGGATAATGCCATTCTGATAATGGACACATCGGGAAGGATTGAATGGATAAACGAAGGTTTTGTAAAAAGGTATGGTTATTTACCCGAAGAGGTCCTTGCCGGGGAAAAAAACAATATCAATGATTATACCGATAACCGAACGCTTCCGGAATCGATAGCGTATTGCATAGCTCATAAAAAATCGGTAAGCTACGAGGCCCTTAGCCGCACCAAATACAAGGAGCGGCTTTGGGCACAAACCACACTTACCCCCATACTCGATGGCCAAAACAATGTGGTAAAAATTATTGCCATCGACAGCGATATAAGCAGATTAAAATATGCCGAATCGGAAATATATCAGCAGAAAGAAGAGATTGAAAGCCAAAAAAATATGCTCGAAGAGCTAAACGCTACTAAAGACAAGTTTTTTTCGATTATAGCCCACGATTTGCGCGGCCCTATTGGCACTGTAATTAACACCACCGGTATGATGGTAGATAATTACCCCCTTCTGGACGAGGAAGAGCGAAAAACCCTATTAATAGAAGTACACAAAGCATCTTTTGCAACCTATAATCTGCTCGAAAACCTACTTAACTGGTCGAGAAGTCAAAGGGGAGAACTCAAATTTAATCCGGAGAAAGTTGAAATGAGTCTGATTATTGCTGAAGTGGTTGAACTACTTCTTGTTACTGCCAAGAATAAAGAAATAAGTATAGAAAATACAGTAATTGATGAGTTTTTTGTGTATGCAGATGAAAATATGATAAGTTTAGTTGTTAGAAACCTTATAAACAATGCATTAAAGTTTAGTCGCAAAGAAGGATTAATAAAAATTGAATGCCAATTGCGCGAGGCAGAATATATTGTATCTGTTTCGGATTCAGGAATCGGCATGAGTGAAGAATTGCAGGGTAAATTGTTTAAATTGGGGAGCTATATCAGTTCTCCGGGCACAGCCAATGAAAAAGGTTCGGGACTTGGGCTAGTCCTTTCGGCAGAATTTATAGAGCGAAATAGTGGGAAAATTTGGTGTGAAAGTAAATTAAACGAAGGAAGTATTTTTAGATTTTCGATCCCGGCTTATCAGGAATAATTTTGATGTATTGGAAAGGATTATAATTCAGCAGCAAAGAGAATTACATCATCGAGTTGCTTAGCATCTTTAGTCCACTCGTTAAAAGCCATCTCAAGGTAGAGATGTTGCTCTTGCATCGATTTTAAAGCTGTTTCCTGTAATATAGCTTTTAATTGTTTGAGCATGAATTTTCTGTTTTTAGGTCCGCCAATTTGGTCGGTAATACCATCAGAAAATAAGTAAATTCTGTCTCCCTTATAAAATGGAATAGTTTGTTGTTCAAAAGGTCTTTCTTTCAGATATATCCCAACAGGCATCCAATCGCCTTTATATTGCATAAACTCTTCTCCCCTAAAAACAATAAGTGGATTATTTGCACCGGCAAATTCGAGTACTTGTCTTTTAGTATCGATTATAACCATGGCTAAATCCATACCATCTTGTGGCGAACCTGTTTTAAAGCTTTGACGCAGAGATGTTTTAACTTTTTCGCGGAGTTGATTCAAAATTTCGTTGGCAGGGGGCACCGAAGTGGATAAAATTTCGTTGAAAAAGGCAATTCCGAGCATGCTCATAAATGCTCCCGGTACTCCGTGTCCGGTGCTATCGGCTGCAACAACCACAATTTTTTCCTTGATTTTTTTGATGTAATAGAAATCTCCGCTAACAATGTCTTTTGGTTTAAAAATAATGAAATGATTAGGCAAAAAGTCTTCAATAACCTGGCTCGGAGGCAGGAGTGCACTCTGAATTCTTCTGGCGTAAACAATCGAATCAGTAATGGCTTGTTTTTGTCTTAAAATTTTCTGCTCGGCCAGTTTTATTTTTGTGATATCCGAATCAATGGCCACAAATTTATCAATTTCACCATTTTCGTTAAAAATGGGAGTAAGGGTGGTTTGTATCCAAAGCGCCTTGCCTTTTTTAGTAGAAGTTTGACTAGCGTATGAAACAGATTTTTTCTCGGAGATAGCTTCGGCCACTTTATCCACAATATCTTCGTTTAAACTGGCATCAATTAAATTATTACCGTATTCATTTATAAAATCGTTAAGACCAATCCCCAACATTCTTTCAAACCCGTCGTTCACCCATTCAATAATACCATCGTTATTAAATATAATCACCGAATTATCAGTTCTGCTAGCTACGAGCGACAATTTTTGTAGTTCTTTGTTTTTTAGTTCCAGCTCATTGGCTTGTAGGGTAATTTTTTGATGTTGTTTAATAATTTCCTGTTCAGCGAGTTTAATTTCGGTGATGTTGGAATCCACCATCACTAGTTTTGAAATTTCTTTTTCTTCGTTAATAATTGGCGTAATAGTTCTTTGTACCCACATTTCTTCGTTATTTCTAGTCATAATAAGGGTTTCGTAGATTTGGGCTTCTTTCTCAGAAAAGCATTTAGAAAATACCTGCTCAATTTTTTCAAATTTGTCGGCCTTTTTTATATTGATATCCTTGTCGAGAATCCAAAGTTGTAGTGTGTATCCGTATAGCCTTGTAAATCCAATATTTACCCATTCAATATTTCCGTCAACGTCGTATATGGAGATTGCGTTTCTCGATTCCCGGGCAATAATAGATAGTTTTTCCAATTGCTTATTAATAGCTTCGGTGTACATGTTTTGCCTCTCTATTTCGTCTTTTTGTTCATGAATTTGGTTATTCTTAACTGCCAGTTCCCTATTTACTTTTTTAGTAGTACGGTAAGCGTGGTAAATTAAAAGCACTAGGAAGAAAATAATGGCAAAAAAACCAATAAAAATAAAGATAAGATTTTTTTGAGCATTAATAATGAGATTTTGTCGAGCCATATCCGATTTGAATGCCGCAATTCTTTTTTCTTGTTTTTTTGCTTCGGAGTTTAAGTCATCGAGCACTCTTTTTTGTTTCCTAACTTCAAGTTTCTGTTGGGTAATTCTTTTTTGTTGTTCAATAATGTTGTTGGTTTGTTCCTGAAGAATTTTAGATTTCTCGTAGAGCTTTTTTTCTCTTGCAATGGCAGTATCTTGAAGGGTTAGCAGAATTTTTTTCTGATCAATAAGATATAATTCTTGTTCTTCAATTTTATTAGTTTGCAAGCTAATTTGTTTTGTTTGTAGGTCGATTTTTTTTGTTTGTTCTTCAATTTTTTTTAGCGTATTTTGCAGTAAAGCTTCTTGTTTTTTTATTTCTGCTTTTTGTTGTTCAACTTTACGTTGTTCTTCTTTAAGCTCCTTTTCTGTTTCTTCCATTAGGTCTCTTTTGTCGATATCAATTCCGCCGAGATTATATATTTTAGCATTCAGTTTTATGCTTACATCATCAATATTATCGGAATTAATTTCAAAGTATGTACTATTTTGCTGGTTTGTAGCAAAATTTATCATGGAGTACTTTTTAAATATTGTATTGTCGGTAAAAATAAGGGTATTATAAATCTCGGTGATGTCAATTATTTCTTTCATCTGATTCTGAAAATCGTTACCAACGAGCAATATATGAGTTTGTCGGATGCTTTTTATGTCGTTGAATTTTATTACACGGATAGATGTTCCGTTTGGATATCCTTTTTTTCTGTATTTTTCGAACTCATTTAATATTTTTTCGTTGTTCCCAATCGAGCCAATATCCATCATTGTAATGTCTTCGTCCCACTCCCAAACAACATATTTAGGTATTTCGTAAAGCAGCTGTGCTTTTTGGTCGGCAACATTTTGCGAAAAGAGCATAATATTGTTAGCTATTATCGAAAATGATAATAATAACCAAGAAAGTATTGGTGACCTGTATCTTATTTTTATGCTATTTTTCAGATGTACTGTTTTAAATCAATCTGCAAATATAGTGCTATATTTCATTTGAAATGGGTTTAGATTTATCAATTTTAAGGTTTATGGTAAAAAAACTTATTTCATTGTTCATCGGCACACTGGAAATATCGATGGGGGAGTTCGTAATTAGAGAGCTCATAATTAAACCAATATGAGCGTTGTCGTTAGTACCGGGTAATAATGAACGCTCTTGCCTTTTAAAAGCTCTTAGTTCATCTTTTGTAGCATTATTAATAATCCGACATTTGTTCTCTAAAATTGTTAAGTTTTTTGTATCAATTTGATTACCAATACTGAATACGTAAAAATCTTTGTGTTTTTCTAAACCCGAACCAATGGCAAGTGAACCAACGCCAGTATTTTGAGTTTCCGAAATTTTTCTTTCGATAGAGTAATAAGCTACGTTTTGAGCTAGTTCCATAAAAACCTTAAAAATTTTTTTATTTTCTAGTGTGTATTGAAAAATAAAATTACCGAAAGCTGCGATAATATATTTATCAAAAGGACCTTTAAAAGCAACCAAACTGTAGTCCTGCGAGTTTCGGTAATATGTATATAAGTCAATTAAATTCATAATCGATTAATAAGGTATAAGGTTAATTTTAATTTCGGTGTCGTTCATATAATCATCCAAGGCTTCTCTCATGTCCGAATCGTCTTCGTCGTAATGCCAGCAAACCGAAACTCTACCGTTATTATTTTCGTATCTTTTAAGTATTTTCAGAATATCCAGAATACATTTCGACGAACTAGTATTAAAATACGTCAGTTTAAATGTAAAATCCAATGCTCCTTTTTTTTGATTAGAGAACTCTTCTATCCATTCAATCAGAGGGGTATAAAACTTAACTGTTTCGGCAAGAAAAGATTCACCTTCAATCAAACATTTTCCTTTGTCTGCTTCGAACTTAACAGTTGGAACAAAATAGACATCGTTAGAACCTTGAATATATATATCTTTCATAGTTTTTAATAATTAAGCTAATGTAAAACGGTCTGTTCTTTTTTCTGGAAAACAATTTCAATGGTAAAGTAAGCTGTATTTTTGTCAATCAACAAAATATCAAATTTTAGGGGTTGGTTGGAGATAATGGCTACCTGAATAAGACCAATATGTGCTCCATCATAAGCACCATAAGGCCTGTTCATTTGTTGCCGTTTGTAAAATCTAAGTGATTCTTTATTGAGTGAGTTGATTAATAAACATTTTTCGCGAATGGGCGTTATTTGCTCTGTTTTTATTGTATTTCCGGCCAAAAGAAGAATTTCATGCGATGAATTAATAAGTAGTACATCGCCAACTCCGCTGAGTTTATTTTCGATATATTGTTTCTTTTCGGCACTATAATGAGAAATATTTTGTAATAATTCAACCAGAATTATGTATAATTTTTTTGAGATATCAGAACATTCAAAGGTAATCCGGTTCATAAAATCGCTGATGCTCCTTAATACAAACTGATCTATTGGGCCAGAATAGCAAAAATTTACTGCATTAGCGTCTAAAGAGTATTTTTCTATGACCATTTGTTGTTTTTGTAAAATCATCAATTTGATTAATTTTAAGCTTAAAATTATAAAAAATCTTTGAATCTTGTATTTTTATTTTTATTTTTCCTAAGGAAATGTTTTTTTGGATATTCAAAATATGAGTCTAGTCTAAAAACCCTGCCAGCGTTGATTTTTATAAAATGCTGTAACTGTACTAAACAGTTTATAAGTCAATTAAGAAAACGCTGGCAGGGGTATAATCATTTTTTCAATCTTTTTAGACTGAACTCAAATAT
>DYOH01000070.1 GCA_020720625.1 Acetofilamentum sp.
TTACAATGAATTACAATGAATTACAATGAATTACAATGAATTACAATGAATTACCCTAAAATCATGCCCACAATAGTTGCCGAAAGCAAGGAAGCCAAACTTCCTGCTAGTAAAGCTTTCATGCCAAATTCCGATAGCAGTTTACGTTGTCCAGGTGCTAAGGAGCCAATTCCGCCTATTTGAATTCCGATGGAGGCAAAATTAGCAAATCCGCAAAGGGCATAAGTGGCCATGATTATGGATTTGTCGGATGCAAAACTGGCGGTTTCTTTTAATTCGGCCAAACTTACATAAGCAATAAACTCGGTCATAATCAGTTTTTCGCCCACCAAACGACCAACCAAGGCCATGTCTTCTTGCACAACACCCATAAGCCAAACGATAGGAGCAAAAGTGTAGCCCAAAATAAATTGAAGGCTGAGTTTGTCGTAGCTGCCATTAGTAATATCTGCAATAAAGCTATTTAGGCCTGTCCAGGCGCCAATTTTATCGAAAATAAAATTAGCCATGGCAATAAACGCAATAAAAGTGAGCAACATGGCAGCCACATTTACGGCCAGTTTCAAACCTTCTGTTGTTCCGTTTGAAATGGCATCGAGAACGTTGGTGCCAATTTTTTCCTTAGAGATTTCGATGTCGTTGTTTATTTTATCGGTTTGTGGTACAAAAATTTTGGCCATTACAATAGCTCCTGGAGCGGCCATAATTGATGCTGCCAACAAATGTTTTGCAAAATAGAGGCGTTGCACAGGATCGTCGCCTCCCAAAAATGCAATGTACGATGCCAAAACGCCTCCGGCCAGGGTTGCCATTCCGCCTGTCATTACCAGTAATATTTCGGAGCGGTTCATTTTTTCAAGATATGCTTTAATTAAGAGAGGCGATTCGGTTTGTCCTAGGAAAATGTTTCCTGCCACCGATAAACTTTCTGCACCCGAAAGACGCATGGCTTTAGTCATAAGCCATGCCAATACCCAAACTACTTTTTGCAATATACCCCAATAAAAGAGCAAACTAGTGAGAGCCGAAAAGAAAATAATGGTTGGCAATACCTGAAATGCGAAAATGAAGCCATAATTACTGGTGTCGAGCAATCCGCCGAGCAAAAATTCGCTTCCTGCTTTGGTAAAATCGAGAATTACAACAAATATTTTTCCCACCAATTCAAAAAATTTGGCTACTGCAGTCACTTTTAAGATTAAAAAGGCTAGCATTACTTGAATAGAAAGTCCAATACCAATAACCTTCCAATTGATAATTTTTCTATCTGAGCTGAATAAGAATGCAATAAGGATAAGTGCCAGCATTCCAACAAGTCCTCGGAATAGGGCTTGAAAACTAAAATCCAAACCGGAAGGTTTTACTACCGGCTTTTGCGAAACAAAATGGTAGCTTTTTTCTGTGTTTGATATAACGAAAGAGTCTGAGCTTAGTTTTTTTACGGTAAAATTGATTTCAATCTCTTTCGGATTTTGCTGGTTGTTCACTAGCTTGCTTACAAGCAAAGAGTCGGAAAAAAACGCAATAACCGCTTGATTATTTTCGACCGAATAAACCAAAGAATCTATGGTTTTGTTTTTCAGTGGAGCCGGTATAATTAATGTGAGTTCTGCTCCGCTAAAGGTGTATTTACCTTTCCATGAAATATTTTCTTCTTGCGAAATCAGTTGAAAAGTGTTATCGTTTGAAATTTGGAGAATTGTTGTAGAATCAATTTTCCAGGTATTGATTAAATAATTTTGTGCCTGCAGATTTATTCCCAATAGTAGCAGGATAAAGGGAAAGAGTAAATTTTTTTTCATTTTTATGACTTTAAAAAATAACTAAAGCTCAATTAATTATTGCTGATTAATATATTATCAGGGCATCAAATGTAGAAAAAAAACTTTTGATGCAATAGTGCCGAAAAATCGCCCTTGCTTGAATTATTTTATGTAATATACTGATTAGTAGTTATAAGTATAAAAAAAGGCAATAGTTATGTGTTCATAAGCAGCTAATTTTTTTAAAATACAGGTGAACAGATCAATATACACCTTATTTTTGTAGCCCTCTTCTTTTTAGTTCTTCGCTAATTAGAGACGCATCTTCGTATCTTTCTTCACTCACTGCATTTTCTAGTAGTTCTTTAAGCTCCTTGTCGGAGAAACGTTTATAGGATTTTTGTTGGTTTTTGGGAGGTTCATTTTCTGTTTTGCTGAAAGAACTAATATCGATTCCTGCTTCTTCCATCACTTTTTCGTTGGTATAAATGGGGCAATTAAATCTAACCGCCAAGGCAATGGCGTCGGAAGTTCTTGCATCAATCCTGATAATTGTATTGTCTTTGCTGCAAACAAGCTCAGAATAGAAAACGGAGAGTTTCATTTTTACTATATTTATTTCCAGAATTTTAATTCCGAAGGCTAAGGCAAAGTTTAGAAATAAATCGTGTGTTAATGGACGTTGAGGCGTTAGACTTTCTAATTTTATGGCTATGGCTTGAGCTTCTGTTGCACCGATAATAATAGGTAATCTTCTTTTTCCATTCTTTTCCTGAAGTATTAGCGCATACGCCCCCGCTTGGGATTGACTATGTGAAACCGCATAAACTTCAAGTTGAATTTTTTCCATAGAATTCTATTTATTTGCACAAATGTAATAAATTATTCAATAATAAATTTAGCCCAAATGCTAATTTTGGCCTAAATTTGGTACAAAAATTTGCTTGTTGATTTTTATCAAGCTTATTTTTAAAAATAATTCAAAGTAAATTAATAATTTATAAATAGCAAAAAAACAATTATATTTGGTTGGCAGATGCTAAGGATGTAATAAAGAATAGGAATTATTGTAATTTGTTTATTTACTGATTAGTATATGCATAATAATGAGGCATAAGTGCAATATTTCATTTTTTTGAGTTGTATGTAATATCGCAATAAATTGTGAGATAAAAATAAAATAAAATAAATGTATTTGTTTAGAAAAGATATGCCTTTAAAAATCCGAATCAGTTTATTAAAGGAATTTAGTATAAGAAGAATCGGCCAACCGCCTGTATAAGATTTGGGAGGAAGAATTGGCTCTAAAAATATATAAACACATGAAAATCAATACCAAGGTTGTACTGTCTATTTCATTTTTAGTAACCGTATTTTTTGTAATTGCGGTTGTGTATATTTCATACGTTTCCAGGCAGCGGGCTATTCGCGATGCTCAAAATATTGCCGATGCAGAGGCAAAATCCTTTGCTAATTTTGTAAGAAGCGAGCTGAATACTGATTTGGGCATTTGTCGCTCCTTAGCAGATGGTTTTTCGGCATACGACGGATTTCCGACTGCCGAAAGATTGCAGGCCAATTCTGATATGATGCACAATATATTTAAACAGGCCGATAGATATCTTGCCTTATGGGTAAGTTGGGAATTGGGTGCTATAGATACTAGCTTTAGAAAGACTTTTGGTCGCAGAACACAAGAAATTTTCCTAAAAAATGGCAATATTACATCCCAATATTCTTTTCGCGATATGGAAAGCCCAAACGAGGGAAGTATGTATTTTGGAATTAAAACAAACCCTCAGGAGCAGATAACCGAACCATATTACTATTCTTACGTGCAGGATTCTGTACTAGAGGCTAGTATAATAGCCCCCATGATACATTTAAACCGCTTTGTTGGTATAGTTGGGGTAGATGTGAGTTTGGTGCAGTTTTACGAATTTATAAAAGACGTTCAGCCATTTAAGGAGAGTTTTGCTTTTTTGGTGTCGAATAAGGGAGTTATTATTGCGCATCCAGAAAAAGCCTTTGTAGGAAAGAATATTCGCGATATTTATCCTAAAGCTTTTATAGATAATAATTTACTTAATAATATTAGTTTAGGAATAAAAGCTAGTGTAACAGATTATGTTACAGGATTAAGAGGAAAGCAGTACATAAGCATTGCGCCTTTTAAAGTAGGAAACAGTCAGATACCTTGGGCAGTGGGTATTATGGTGCCTGAAGATGTGATTGTGGAAGAAGGTGTGCAGGCATTCAGAATTACAATATTTGTAGGTTTGGTTGGATTGATTTTATTAGTTATTCTCATTTCATTTATTATGAATAGGATAACTGCTCCTGTGGTTGAAGGTACAGAAATACTAAACAAACTGAAAGACGGAGTTGTAAACGAGAATCTTAAGATAAAAAGAGATACAAAAGATGAATTTGGTCAGATTGGTGTGTCCATCAATAATGTAATAGACATGTTGGTAGATGTGGTTCGATACTCCCGCGAAATTGGATCGGGCAATTTAAGTGTTGATTATAAACTCCGCAGCGAAAGCGATATGCTGGGGTCATCGATTCTCAATATGAGAAAGAATTTATTATTAGTAAAAGAAGAAGAAGCTAAAAGAAAAGAAGAGCAGGAAATCAGAAACTGGGTTTCAGTGGGCTTGGCTAAAATCAGCAGCATTATTCAGGCTTATTATACATCGGTAGAAGATCTTTCGCAACTTACTATAACTAATTTAGTAAAATATATTGATGCCGCTACAGGTGCCATGTATATTACAAATACAGACGATAGGGACGATATTTATTTAGAGCAAACTGCTGTTTTTGCTTATGAAAGAATTGAAAATCAGCCCAAGCGTTTTCCTGTTACCGATGGAATTTTAGGTAAGTGTTATCAGTCTAAGACCATTATTGTTGTTGATTCAATTTCAGAAAATTATTTGCAAATCAAATCAGGACTAGGCTCTTCGTTGCCAAAAATCGTGGTTTTAGTGCCAATCATTAATTTAGACAAGGTTTTGGGAATTATCGAACTAAGTTTGTTTCGCGATTTAAAACCCTACGAATTTGAATTTTTGGCAAATCTTGGCAATAGCATTGCTAATGCAATAACATCTTTTATCCATTCTCGTGAGAGAGATTATTTATTAAAACAATCAGAATACCAAACCGAAATTTTGCAGCACAACGAGCAGGTGGCACTCGAATCGCTAGATAAAATCGAAAAGTTACAGATAGAAACCGCCATTCGTGAAGCCGAACTGAACAGCTTATTTTCTGCCGTAAAAAGCAGTGTTTATGTAGTTATTTATAATGCCGAAGGAGTAATTATTGAAGTTAACAAAAAGTTGCTCGATTTGCTAAATGTTTCAGAATCAATGATTATTGGTACAAGACAGAGCGATTTTGTGGTGAACAATAACACTTTAGAGCAAGCAAAAAACATGTGGGAAGATATTATTCATAAAAGGCAAGTTGGAGAGCTTGTTCAGGAAGTTCATATAAAAGATAAGGTAATTTGGCTTGCATCAGTATTTTCGCCAATACTCAATGAAAAAGGAGAGGTGGTGAAAGTGGTAAATATTTCGCAGGATATTACTAAACAAATTCAGAATTAGATACATATATTCGATGTAACGCATCATAAAAAAAGACTAAAAGCATTTTTGTTGAAGCTTTTAGTCTTTTTTATGAAAAATAAAAAAGGCTGTGAATAGTTGGTTCTTATTTTTCGCCTAATAACCAAAAGCGCATTTTTTTATAGGTTTTGCGGAATTTGGTCAAATCTTTTAAGGCTGGAGCTTTCACATCGTATTTTCCAACAATCACCCTGTGGTAGCCGTTTACAGGGCCTGAGATATAAGATTTTACCCCTTCTTTTCTGAATTGTTTGTCTAATGCCTGAGCTTTGGCTAAATTTTTAAAACTTCCGCCAACAATTAAAAATCGCTTATATTCTGCGGCAGATACTGATTTAGTTGTTGTTGCCGTTGTTGTTGTGGATGTGCTTGTGGCTTTAGCAACGGTGGTTGTTACTTTATTGGTGTTTACCTCGTTGGCTGTAACTTCTGCTAATTCTTCTGAAATAGCATTTTCTTTTTCGTCCGTAGAATCGTTCAAGAGGCTGTATTCATTTTCCGGAGTGAGCGAACCAGTAGAATTTGTAGTATTTTCCAGTGAATCAGCAGAATAATTGTTAAATTCTTCTTCACCAAGCTCTTCAATAGGATCAGTATAAGTTGTTACATTTTCTGTTGTGCCTGCCGGAATTTCTTTTTTTCTTTCTTTTACATTTCCACAACTATAAACAAATAATAGGGAGCCTAGGGCAATAATAAATAATTTTAGTTTCATGATGCAACGGATTTAAAATTTTATTCAAAAATACAATTTTTTTTTATTACACATAAGATTTAAGCGGTTTTATACGCAAAAAAATCAGATACTATTTATTTAATTTTTGGCAACGATTTTGTAATTAAAAGAATATTCTGTTGATATAGAAAAAATTATTTACTATTTTTGTAAAAAGAGATTTTTGTGGCTTAAAATTAATAAGAATCAATAGATTAGAATATTACTATATATGACAAAAGAATTTATTCAATATCTGAAAGATGCCATTATTATAAAAAGAAAAATTCAGATTTCAGGTCTGGGAACTTTTTATGGTGAATATCAATCGGCACAGCTTGTAGAGAACAACAAGCTATTACCTCCAAACATTCATTTGCAGTTTAGCGAAAAAGTAAATAAAGAAGACGAATCAATGGTCTCTTTTTTAGTGAACGAAGCCGGATTGCCTAAAGAATTAGGCCTGCAAATGGTAAAGATTTTTGTACAAGATGTGAAATCGAATTTAGCATCAAATCGTTCTGCACTTATAGGCGATTTGGGCAAATTGCATTACGATGTAAAGCAAGAGCTTGTTTTTTCGCCTAGCGAGAAGAGCAATTTTTATGCTGAATCTGCAGCTTTAGAAAGTACTATTGTTGATTTGAATCAAAACAAATTCAAATCAATTAAAAAACAAATGAAAAATACCCCTCCCAAAAAAGAGAAAGCAAAGGCAAGTTTTTCAACAGTTCAGGCAAAGGAATCAAAAGTGAAAATACCTAATCTCAAGAGCAAAAAGCTTTGGCCGGTTTGGGTTGTGCTTATCGTTTTATTTTTGGCTATTCCCATTTTGTCTTTGTATTTAAACAAAGAAACACCCAAGAATATGCTTTTTTCATTGGTAAACGAAACTGTAAAAGTATTTTGGGGCAATATGGTTGCTGCAACCGAGAATATTACAAAAACCGGATTGTTTAACCAATCCGATTCTTTACAATCAGGATTAGAAGATGTATATGCCGATGCGGAGCTTAATGAAAACAATTCCGAAACAAACCCCGAATACGAAGAAATAGGAAAAACAGAGGAATCCCAGGAAAGCGTAGCAAATGCTGAAGAAGTAGTAAAAGAAACACCTAAGGAAAATACAGCAAAAGGAAAATTGGTTGACAAGCATTATGCCTTAACTGGAATTGGCGAGGCAAAAATAAAAGAAATCAAGCTAGCTACCGGAACTGAATTATATTTGATAGCCGGAAGTTTTAAAAATCAGGATAATGCAAACAGGTTAAAGGAAGATCTTATTAATATGGGATATCAGTCGGGAATAATTCAAGCCGAAGGTGGCCTTAATCGAGTTACTTTAGGCAAATTTGTATCGGTAGATGAGGCATTGGTTGTTTTTGAGCGTTTCCATGCAAAGAAACCCGAGGTAGGCGTTTGGTTGCTGGTAAGAGAATAATATTTTTGTAGATAATATTTCTTAAACCTTCATCATTTTGCTTGATGAAGGTTTTGTTGTTATATTGCATGCACTGTTTCCAAATATTAATTGAACAGAATTTTAGCTTTATTGTCTTTCATATTTTTAATGCTCTTCTTTTTGCATCAAATCATCGGCATCCTTAAGCATAATTAGCTCTTCGGGTGTATATTTTCGGATTTTAAAATTAATATAGGCTACAAATATTGTCATAACAGGGCTAATCAGATTAAAGAATGCATAAGGAAGGTATGATAGTGTAGGCACGCCCAATACTGCTGCTTGGGTGGCCCCGCAAGTATTCCAAGGAATAAGCACCGAAGTAACTGTACCGGCATCTTCAAGTGTTCTGCTCAATAGCTCAGGTTTATATCCTCTTTCTCTGTATGTTTCTGCAAACATTTTCCCGGGCACAACAATCGAAATATACTGATCTGATGCAGTTATGTTGAAAAATATTGATGTTCCGGCAGTTGCCGTTACAAGTTGTCCGGTACTTTGCGCTCTGCTAATGATGGCATGACTTATTCTTTTAAGCAATCCGGCCGATTCCATAACTCCGCCAAAAATCATGGCCGAAATAATAAGCCAAACGGTGTTTAACATACCTGCCATACCGCTGGTAGAAAGCAATTCGTTAACTTTTTCGTTTCCACTTTCTATAGAAATATCGCCAAACATAGCCATCATTACCCCAACATACGATGCCGAAGCATAGTTCTCGATTCCTTTAGCGAGTTCCCTGATTAAATGCGGTTGAAAAATAATGGCAAATAATCCACCTAATAATGTGCCTATAAAAAGAGACGGAAGTGGTGGTACTTTTTTAACAATAATGATAATAAGAATCGCCGGCACCACGAATAGCCAAGGGGTTATGAAAAAAGTATTTTCTATGGCAGAAAGTACAGTAGCCACATCAGTTTCGGATGTTTTTACATCCATAGTAAAACCCATAATTAAGAAAATAAACAGTGTGATGCTAATAGAAGGAAGTGTTGTAATAACCATATATCTGATGTGGGTAAACAAATCGGTTCCGGCCATGGCGGGTGCCAGATTTGTTGTATCAGAAAGAGGCGACATTTTATCACCAAAATAAGCACCCGAAACAATGGCTCCGGCGGTAATCGCTTCGTTAAATCCAAGGGCATTACCAATTCCAAGTAGTGCAACGCCAATGGTGGCTACTGTAGACCAAGAACTGCCAGTTCCCAGTGAAACCAAGGCTGTGATTACTGCTGTTGCAAACAAGAAGATAGATGGTTCCAATATCTTCAATCCATAATAAATCAATGCAGGAACTACACCGCTAAGCATCCAGGTACCCGATAAAGAACCAATCAGAAAAAGAATCAGCGTTGATGGCATTGCGGTGCTTATACTGTGTACGATTCGCGAACGCACATAAAACCAGTTTATTCCCAGATAGGTGGCAACCAGCGCGGCGACACCCGCTGCCGAAATAAGTGCTATTTGGTTGGCGCCGCTCAAAGTATCTTCGAAAAAGTAAACATTTAGACTTAATACGATGATAAGATAAATAATTGGGATAAATGACTGAAATAAAGTGGCTTGCTTTTTCACTACGCTGTTTTGCTGATTCATCATAATTTGTAAACTTTTGGCCATGAAAGTAGGTAAAATAATTTAATCATTAAAATCAATAAAAGACGTTTAAATGAAGCGCAATTTAAACAATGGTGATTATAGTAGGTGCTTGAAAAACGAAAATATTTATCTTTGGATGATATGCAACCTTTTCTGCATTACCTGAGTTTTTAAATTATATAATATGGATGTAAACGAGCAACTGATAGAGGCTTGTGCCAGAGGGAAAATAAAAGCACAGAAAGAACTGTATGAAAAATTTTCTCCAATGCTATACGCAATCTGTTTGAGGTACGGCAACAGTACTTTCGAAGCGGAAGATGTGTTACAGGAGAGTTTTGTCAAAATTTTTGGACATATTGCACAATATGAGCATACGGGTTCATTTGTGGCATGGTTAAAAAAAATTGTGGTAAATACGGCTATTACGAATTACCATAAAAATAAAAAATATCAACTTAAAACCGATTATGATTTCTATTTGGAAAAACACGATGATGTCTACGAGTATAATACTGCCGATTTTACAATGGAAGAATTATTGCTTGTAATTCAAGATCTCTCGCCTGGCTATAAATTGGTTTTTAACCTCTATGCCATAGAGGGATATAAACACTGCGAAATAGCCGAGATGCTTAAAATTGATATCAATACATCAAAATCGCAATATTCCAGAGCTAAAAAAATTTTACAGGAAAAACTATTAAGTTTAAAAGACAAAGATATTAAGTTAATTTATGAGAAGGGAAAGGGTTGAAATAGAGCAGCTTTTCAAAGAAAAGTTCGAAAATGCATCAATTGAGCCAGACAATATGGTTTGGGAAAATCTGGAGATGAATTTGGAGAGCATTCCAAAAAAAATGAATTTCTTTCGTTGGTTTGTCTCTGCCTTAACCATTGCTTCAGCTGTATTCGTTTATTGGTATTGGCCGTTGATTAATCTTACGCAAACAACACAGAACAGGCCTTCTGCTATTTCTGGTGCAATGTTGCATGAAACCGAAGTGCTTGAAGAAACCCTAAAACATACTTCGGAGACACCAAAATCTGATGAAAAGAGCTTTTTAATTGAGCAAAAGGCAGATTCGTCGAAAATATTCTATGCTCCAACGATAATAATGCCTGAGTCTGATGTAAGCGAAACTTTACCGGAGCATTTCAATAATTCCGAAAAAATAATTGAAACACACCAAACAAAGGAGGCGGCAGAAATTAATTTTCAGGTATCTACTCAAAATGGTTGTGCACCTTTAATTGTGAGTTTCGAGAATAAATCTGTAAATGTGAATGATTTTGAATGGAGTTTGGGTGATGGTAATACCTATTCGGGTGTTTCCCTTACTTATGTATATAAAAATCCGGGAACATATATAGTGTCCCTAAAAACGAGCGAAAATGAGAATTTGACAAAACTTGATACCATAATTGTGTTTGATGTTCCGGAAATAAAGCTTACTGTTAATCCAAATGGTCCAGTTCGCCCGGGGGAAAAAATAAACTTTATAAGTAATAACTTGCCCGATGAAAATGTAAAATGGTCTTTTGGCGATGGCTTATTTTCGTTCTCCGCAAATACTGTCCACGAATATCAGAAAGCAGGCGAGTACGATGTATACTGCATCATAATAAACAAGAATAGTTGTGTTGATTCAGCTTTTGTCAAGAAAATTATAGTATCAGAGATATTTCATTCTATTGACTTTCCAACGGCTTTTGCTCCAAATATATTTGGCGAGCCAGAGCGTCAATATGCATTTAATGCACGTAAAAATGAATTGTTTTTTCCGCTCGCAATAGGTGTACTGGAGTATAACCTCAAAATTTATAACCGACATGGCGTATTACTCTTCGAAACTAACGATATATCAATTGGTTGGACAGGATATTATAGTCACAAATTGGTTCCGCAAGATGTTTATATTTTCAAAGCCTCCGGAAAGTTCGAAAATGGAGAAACATTCTCTAAAGCAGGAAACGTTACGGTGGTTTACTAGCAAAAAAAAAAGCCCCGCAACCGGGACTTTTTTTAAAAGTAACTTAGTTAAAAATATATCGAACGCCTATTTGCAATTGCCATTTTGAGTTTACAGAAACATCGTTGATGTAAGATGTTTTTAGGTTTTGGTCAAAACTAAAATAAGGCACATTGTTCGCATCTCTGCCATTAAAAGCAATTGGATTCCATGTATTTGCCAACTGGCGAACACCCCAGTCAGAATTTATCAGATTGCCCAGATTCAAAATATCTAAACTTAGCCTTAGCGTGTTTTTCTTTTCTTTAATCATCAGATTAAAATCCTGGGCAAATTTAAAGTCGAGTTGGGCAAACCATGGTAGCATAACACCATTTCTTTCGGCATAATCTCCTCTGCGTGTGCTCAAATAATCGTCTTGCTCAATAAATGCATTCAGCGCATCCCATTGGGCATCGGCGTTGGTTGCTTCAGTGGCAACACCATTCAGAACAGTACCAAAATGAATATCGTTGGCATCAACAGGCACATACAGCAGGTCGTTATTGGCAATGACATCATTATTCAAATCGCCACTATAAGTATAGGAATATCTGTTACCTTGTCCGGCCTCAAAAAACATAGCCACACTCGAAGCCATATTTTTATACTCTTTGCTGTACATAATGGTCGAAATAATTCTGTGCTTTAAGCCATAACGAGAGTAGGAGAACATGGGTTGATTTGGATCGCCCACAATAGGATTACGCTGAAATGCATCGGCAGCAATTTCTGCAGGTATCGAAGTATAATCTTTAGATTCAAGGAAAGAATAGGCAGCCATGATATCTAAACCAAAATCAAAAGTTTTTGAAATTTGTGCAGTTAATGAAGTTTGGTAGCCTTCTTTTACATTATCTAAAATAATGGCACCAGCTTTCAGAAAACCTACCGCTTCGGCAGAACTGCTGTAGATGTTTTGTTCGTTATATCCGGCAAAAACGGCTCTATCGTCTCCTGTTCCGCTTAATTGACTGCTAGGCGCTAGCATGTTGTAATTTCTGTGTACCACAGCGTTAATGTCTTTTGAATAGATTCCTTCGAAAGTGGCTGTCCAGCCATTGCCAAATTTATAGTCTACAGCCAGATTGTTTTTCCAAACTTGCGGGAATCTGAAATCATCAGATGTTGCATTTAACTGAAATTCGTATCCTGCATCAATTCTTGCATTGGATGCTTGATTTCCAAGCCAAACAAATGGAATTCTTCCGGAGAAAATACCGCTACCGCCGCGAACTTGTAAGGTTTTGTCTGACATAACATCCCAGTTAAAACCAAGGCGAGGTGCCCATAATGGGTTGGCCGATGGCCATTTAGATGGGTCGAGGCTTACTTTTTCTCCATTTTCGTCAGTCCATCCGTTAAATCCGGTTACAGCCGAAACATCATCAGGTATTTCATTCAAATAAATGGGCACATCTACGCGCAAGCCAACCGTAAGGTTTAAATTGTCAGTAGCCTGAATTTCGTCTTGCAGGTAAACACCTAACTGACCAACTTTTACATACGACCAGGCAAAATTAGCATCTTTTTCTCTTTGTGCTGTTATGCTCATTACATCAGCCGGAGTAATAGGGCTGCCAAAGTAAGTTACATTGTTGTTCAGAAAATCGCTAACCGAGTTGGCAGATATCCAAGGGTAGTAAAATAAGTTGAACGAATTTTCGAAATAAAACTGTTCGTAGTTTATACCTGCGGTAATTGTATGATTATTTGCATAGTACGATAAATTGTCTGTAAATTGAAACACATTCTGATTGAGTACATTGCTCGTTGAGAACATCTCGGAACCAGCCGTAATAGCTAAATTACCGTTAGACCAAATATCAATAACCGGAGCAGCCACAGATTTAGGCTCACGGAGGTCGCGAAATTGTGTATAACCAATGAGTAATTTATTGCTCATTTTGCTACCAAAACGCGAGTTTATTTCGCTTACAACCGAATTTATCTGGTTAAATATGCGGTACGACGAATTTTCGAAAGGCAATCGATAACTTGTTGGACCCCTACCTATAATGGCTTCTGGATGAGGCAAAATGTCTTTCCATGCATTCAGATAGTTGTATCGAATGGTAAAAGTATTTTTATCGTTTATGTTCCAATCTAGCTTGGCCAAAACTTTATCATTGTAAGTTAGATGATTATAGCCTTGATATGCACCAGGTTCGTATCCCCATGTTGTTCTTAAATGTTCTTGTACAGCCATAATATCGCTTTCTAAAACACTTGTTTCTCCAGGATCAGCAACTCCGTCGTTGTTGTTTGCAACAAATCCGTGAGCAAGCTGGTCGCGTCGTTCCATTTCAGCATTCACAAAATAAAATAATTTATTTTTGATAATGGGACCACCCACACTAAAACCGCTCAAAGAAGTATTGTACTTATTGTTTGGTACTTCTTCGCCGGCTACTTTAGAACCAATCATGTTTTCGTTGCGAAAATAGCTGTAAACTGTTGCTTTAATTTCGTTAGTACCCGATTTGGTAACTGCATTAACGCCTGCTCCTGTAAAACCGCCTTCGCGAACATCGAATGGAGCAATGGAAACTTGCATCTGGGCAATAGCATCGAGTGAAACAGGTTGAGCATCAGATTGGCCTCCGGGTGTGGCATAATCTAATCCGAAGGAATTGTTAAAGATAGAACCATCTAACGAAAAGTTGTTGTAAAGGTTATTTCTTCCACCGAAACTATTACCATTGGCTTGTGGCGTTAATCTTGTAAAATCGCCTTGACCACGAGCGATAGAAGGCAAATTTTCTAGTTTTTTTCCCATCACAAAAGTTTCAGCACCTGTGCGTTCTGAACTCATCACATCTGTGCGGTCAAAAACTATGGTAACTTCTTCTATTTGCTGATTTGCTTCGCTTAATACCAGATTTAAATCCGGCGTTTGATTTAAGTTTAGATAGATGTCGGCTTGTTCTAAAGTTTCGAATCCAACAGAACTAACACGAATGGTGTATGGTCCGCCAACGCGCATACCCTGAATCGTAAACCGGCCTTGTTCGTTTGTAATGGTTCCGTACTGCGTTCCCGATGGCTTATGCATCATAATTACAGTAGCTCCATCCATTAAATCGCGATTATTGCTGGCTACTTTTCCTTTTACAGATGCGGTAGTAACTCCTTGACCATAAGCTGTCAAAACTAGAACCATAACAGCCAATGTTAACGAAATAAGTCTTTTAAGTTTATTCATATTTAAATTTTAAGAATTTAAGCGCAAAAATATGAATAAATTTCAAATCTAATATTAACTTATTGTAAACTAATATTTTCAATAAATATTTTCAGTAAAAAATAACGTTTTTTTGTATGTAATTTTATTCTATCTTTATATCCCTTTTGTTTTGTCTTTCTGTTTTTGTTAAGTTCTTGATATAGAGTTATTAACTTCTTTGTGTATATATTTTAGCATTGAAAGCTCATTAAAAATCTGAAATATCTTTTTGATGCTATATTTACGTATTTTTTTTAAATAATATTTTTGAGGATACAAGAGTAAGCGTTATTGAGCGAAATCAGCTGATTATAATTAAGTTAATGGATTTGTTTATAAACACTATTTTCGTTTTCAGTTCTCTGTTTCCAACGCTCAGGAGATGCAAAAGCAAAAAGACCTCAGATTTAGATTTATCAATTTTATGTATTTTGAATGATATACAATTCCGGATATCAAAAATCAAATTGTCGTTATCATTCAATTCTACCCAAAGATAGTAATTCAATCAATGAAACAGAGCTTGTTTCTTCCAGCCAAAATAGTTTTGAGCTAAAGCTTGCTGCGGCAAAAATATATAATTAAAACATAGATGAACAATTGGAATTACTCGTAGGTGATGATTTTAGTTTTATTTATTCATCATCTAAAAGTGAGAGAGATGAATTAAATTCAACTAAGAACATCAAGATCAACAATAAGATTTTGAAAAAAAATGAAAAAAAAAATTGTAAAGCAAAGTCAAAACGCATAATCGAACTTGTATTATTGGTTATTATTGGAGTAAATCAATTCAACCGCTCCTGATGTGAAATTTTTAGATGATTCAAATTTGAGCGTTTTTTGGTTCAAATGCCCTGTAAAGAGATCTATTCCATTGCCCAATATAATGGGCATTACAAATAGCCTAATTTCGTCTATCCATTTATTTTCCAGAAAAAAGCTGGCTAATTCGCCACCACCCATAAGCCAGATATTTTTTTTTGATTTTTGTCTCTTTAGTTTTTTCACCACCATTTCGTATTCTGCATATACTTTAAAAACGTTTTCATCATCAAGATGCTCAGCATTTCGGCTAAAAACAAAGCATGCGTGGTTTTTGTATGGAAATTCAATGCCAAAATTTAAAATAGTTTTGTAGGTGTTGTTTCCCATGATAATGGTATCCGTAGCATTATATAAATCGGCATAACCATAATCAGATTCATCCGTATTCTGAAACAGGTTTAACCATTCTACACCGCCATATTCGTCGGCAATTTTCATATCTAAACTGGTGGCAATATAAAGTATAATTTTGCGCATAAAGTGATGATTGTATTTGTTAAACATCCGACCAAGATAAATATAAATATTATTTTTGCTGAAAACATTTGTATTATGAAAAAAATATTTACGATTTTGATTATTGCTGCTATTTTTATTGCTTGTAATAATCAGCAAAAAACAGAAAATCAGGCCATGAACAATCCTTTATTGAGCGAATGGACAGCCCCTTTTGGAGTACCTCCATTCGATAAAACTACCGAAGAGCATTACTTGCCTGCTTTTAAGGCAGCCATGCAAGAGCATCAGGACGAAATTAACAAAATTATCGAAAATTCGGAAGCTCCTGATTTTAAAAATACCATTGAGGCATTAGATTTTTCGGGCGAGAAACTTACACTCGTTTCGAATATGTTTTACAATCTTACTTCGGCCAATACAAACGATAATTTGCAGGCCATTGCCATGGAACTGTCGCCTTTAATTTCGGCACATCAGGATGCTATTTCGATGAATGCGAAATTATTCGAAAAAGTTAAAACGGTTTACGAACAAAAGAACAATTTGCAGCTCACACCCGAACAGAGCATGCTTTTAGAAAAAACTTACAAATCATTTGTGCGCAATGGTGCCAATTTATCGGTTGCCGATAAAGAAAAAATGAGCAAGATCAATCAGGAACTGTCAATGCTTTCATTAAATTTTGGTGACCATGTGTTAGCCGAAACCAACAAATTTTTGTTGGTGGTAGAAAATGAGCCGGATTTGGCCGGATTACCCGAATCTCTGAAAAATGGTGCTGCCGAAACTGCGAAATCCAAAGGCCATGACGGAAAATGGGCATTTACCATTCATATTCCAAGTTTACTACCATTTCTTACTTATGCCGAAAACCGTGCTTTAAGAGAGCAAATGTTTAAGGCATATATTACAAAAGGCGATCATAATGATTCTTTGGATAATAAAGAAATAGTAAAAAAAATGGCGCAACTACGCCTTGAACGTGCTCAGTTATTAGGATATGCTACCCATGCCCATTATGTGTTGGAAGAGCAAATGGCTAAAACGCCCCAAAATGTGTATAAATTGCTCGACCAAGTTTGGGAAAAGGCGCTACCAGTGGCTAGAACAGAAGCATCCGAATTGCAAAAGATGCTTCAAAAAGAAGTGCCCGGTGCCAAATTAGAGCCTTGGGACTGGTGGTTTTATGCAGAAAAACTCAGAAAAGAGAAATACGATTTAGACGAGGAGCAACTGCGTCCATATTTTAAAATGGAGAATGTGCGAGATGGTATGTTTTCTGTGGCCAATAATTTATTTGGTCTGAGTTTCGTGCGTCGCACCGATATTCCTGTTTTTCATCCTGAGGTGGAAACCTACGAGGTAAAAGATGCCGATGGAAGTGTTATTGGTTTGTTTTTCATGGATTTCTTTCCGCGCGAGAGTAAAAGAGGTGGTGCATGGATGACTTCTTTCAGAGACCAATCTTATAAAAATGGCGCTAAGGTATTACCTATTATATCTTTAACCACCAATTTTACGAAACCTACGGCCGATATGCCTTCATTACTCACATTTGATGAGGTTAAAACCATGTTTCATGAGTTTGGACACAGTTTGCACGGCCTGTTATCAGAATGCACCTATAATAGATTGTCGGGAACTTCTGTGGCCCGAGATTTTGTGGAATTACCTTCTCAGATTATGGAGAATTGGGCAGCAGAACCCGAAGTGATGAGGCTATTTGCACGACATTATAAAACCAAGGAAGTTATTCCAGACGAATTAATCGCGAAATTAGAAAAAAGTGGGCATTTTAACCAAGGATTCACCACTGTAGAGTATATGGCAGCTTGTTATTTGGATATGAATTATCATGCACAAACAGAGGTTGATAAGATTCAAAATATGGATGTAAACCAGTTTGAAACCGAATCTATGGCTAAAATAAAACTAATTCCGGAAATAGTGGTTCGTTACAGAAGCAGCTATTTTAGTCATATTTTTGCCGGCGGATATTCGTCGGGATACTATAGCTATATGTGGTCGGAAGTACTTGATGCTGATGGTTTTGCTGCATTTAAAGAAAAAGGTTTATTTGATAAAGCTACTGCCGAATCGTTCAGGAAAAATGTTTTGGCTAAAGGAGGCACCGAAGATCCTATGAAATTATATGTGGATTTTCGCGGTCGCGAGCCCGATGTAAAAGCAATGCTGACGCGAAAAGGTTTACTTTAATTTATTAATGCTAAGTGTATTATACAAATGGCCTTGCAAGAGTCTTTTCTTTTGCAGGGCTTTTTTCTCCATTATAGAATTACTTTGCGTATTTTTATCATTCATCTAAAATAATTTTCAAAAATGAGAACACATTTATTTGCATTATTGTTTTTGGTTATATTGTGGTCCTGTAATTCGGAACAAAAAACGGTAACCAAACCAGAAAAACATTCAGCTATTTTTAGTGCATTAGGCAAAGAGGTAAAAGTATATACCACCGCCGACAGCACCAATTTGCGCCTGACTCAAAATGAGACCAAAGTATTTGAATCTGCTGCACAAACATTAGAAGCTGAGATTGCCGTGTTTGTAAATCCCAATATAACTTTCCAAAGCTTGTTGGGCATTGGTGGCGCTATTACAGATGCATCAGCCGAGGTATTTGCCAAAATTCCACAAGAGAAACAACTCGCATTTCTTGAATCGTATTATGATGTAAATAAAGGAATTGGCTATACATTAGCCAGAACCAATATTCACAGTTGCGATTTTAGTAGCGGAAGTTATACCTATGTAAACGAGGGCGATAAGGAACTAGGCAGCTTTTCGGTAGAACACGACAAACAATTTCGTATACCCATGATTAAGAGAGCTATTGAAGCAGCCGGAGGAAGTTTAAAACTTTATGGTAGTCCATGGAGTCCGCCTGCTTACATGAAAACCAATAACCACATGCTGAAAGGTGGTAAATTATTGCCTGAATATTACGAAACATGGGCACTTTACTACACCAAATTTATTAAGGCCTATCAAGGAGAAGGTATTCCGGTATGGGGTATCAGCTTACAAAATGAGCCAATGGCTACTCAAACTTGGGAATCTTGTATCTATACTGCCGAAGAAGAGCGTGATTTTTTAAAGAACCACCTTGGCCCGGTAATGCACCGCGAAGGATTGGCCGACGTGAATATTATTGTTTGGGACCATAACCGCGATTTGGCTTCGGAGCGAGCCTCCACTATTTTCGACGACACAGAAGCTGCCAAATACGCTTGGGGTATCGGATTCCATTGGTACGAAACTTGGGCAGGGAGCCTGCCGATGTACGAAAATATCGAAAACATTAATGCTTCTTATCCCGACAAAAATATTTTGTTTACCGAAGGATGCAATGGTCCATTTGATGCCGGGAGATATCAATATTGGCCAAATGCTGAGCAATATGGCCGCTCGATGATTAACGATTTCAACAACGGCACAGTGGGTTGGACAGACTGGAATATTTTGCTTGATGAGCAAGGTGGGCCAAATCATGTGGCTAATTTCTGCTTTGCGCCGGTGCATTTCGATACCAAGACCAACGAAATTATTTACACGCCGGCTTATTATTATATCGGACATTTTTCAAAATTTATTCGTCCGGAAGCCAAGCGTGTGAGCACAACAACCAGCCGAAGCACCTTGATGAGCACTTCGTTTGTAAATACCGACGGTACAATGGCTACAGTGGTGATGAACGAAACTTCCAAACCGGTTAATTATAAACTATATAT
>DYOH01000071.1 GCA_020720625.1 Acetofilamentum sp.
TTTTCTTAATTGACTTATAAACTGTTTAGTACAGTTACAGCATTTTATAAAAATGAACGCTGGCAGGGTTTTTAGACTAGACTCATTATTTACTTATTTTATCAATTTAAAATCTAATCCTATCATAAAATAGGCCAAAATAAATCCATTATTGCCAAAATGCATATTCAAGGGTCTAATCTCATAAGCCAATTTACTTTTGGGTGGATTAATGCGCAAACCAATGGAGCCATTGCCTCCATAATAAAACGCAAAAAAATATTCAGACCCAACATTGTTTTCATCAGGCCAACCACCTGTTCCCAATAAGCCTCTTGAAAAATTGATAAAACATCCACCCGTTGTAACAATGGATACAGCTTTATATCTTATCAAATCGTAATGAACATATAAGCCCAAATTACTTATCTTATAGAATTGATCTCTGGTGTCGGTAATTGCAAATGGAAAAAAACCACCAAAAGCAACATAGGGATTTATCCGAAGCTTATTTTTCTTTCCATAACTTTTTTGCCAGCCAACGGAATAGACGAATCCATCTCCAATTTCCCTATCACCTTCATTAATTCCTACTCCAATGCCTGTTCTAATAGAGCCTTTTTTATACTCTATTTCCTGAGCAAAAATATTTATGTTCGTAAATAACAGGATGTATAAGAGAGTTGCTGGTTTTAAAAATAGCATATAATTTTTAGGGAGTCTGTTTATCATGTTGTATCTTTTGATGATATTTTCGGTTTACTTTGTTTTTTCTCTTTAGAAAAACAAAGTAAAGATAGCGATAAAATATCAAAATACAAGGCAATAGGTTATCACTACATCTTATTATCAGTTTGTTCAATTACACTTAACTTTCTTCAAAACTTTTTTTTCGATAATTCATTCAAATCAGTTTTACTTTTTACCAGTTGTTGTGTCCGGATTCTGTATAATTTTGTCTTGCTTTTCTTTAATTAGGTATGCCATTGCAGAAATATTCCTTAATTCATCCTGCATATCAGCATGAATAGAAGTTGCATAATTGCTAAATTAATATATATTTGCAAAAAAGGTATATATGAAACCGGAATCATGTCCCAATTGTCAATCTGATAAATTTGTAAAAAGCGGAATTGTAAAAGACCGTCAGCGCTATCATTGCAAGGCTTGCGGTTACAATTTTACAGTCTCCAAGCAAGGAAAAAAAATAGATGATTACTACGTAAATAAAGCGCTTCAATTGTATCTCGAAGGTTTAACTTTCAGAGAGATAGAAAGAGTATTAGGCGTATCGCATGTAAGCGTGCTAAATTGGGTACGAAAGTATCATATAACTCGTCCATTAATAGTTAATTATCATCCTACTTACCGAATCCTGAATGCTGCCGAATTGGCCACTTTTTTCGCAAATCCAAAAAATATGGTTGGCGCAGGAGTTTTGGTGAGCGAGCTGGGCGATAAGTTTATACTTATAAAATGGGAACGATTTAGGGAATAACTATACCAATTTACAAATATATATACTGAATATTGCATTAAAGATTGTACTGTATAATTTACGTCTGTTATTAAACTAAACAGCTTACTCTAATCTTTAATGTATGAAAAAAGTTACTGCACTGCTACTTGCCATGTTATTTATTTCCATAACGGAAGTATGGGCTCAGGAAGAAACTAACTACGGTATTAAATGGTCGGGCTTTGTCAAAACCGATTATATGTTTGATACCCGCCAAACCCTCAATTCTCGCGAAGGTCATTTTATGATATTGCCACAAGCTGCTAATATGAGCAATGGCGAAGATCTAAATGACAACCCGAATTTCAACATCCTGTCTATTCAAACAAGGTTAACGGGAACTATTAGTGGCCCCGATTTTTTTGGTTTTAAAACCATGGGGCTTATTGAAGCCGATTTTTTTGGTAATTCAGGAACCGGACTAGATGATGTAAATGGTTTTAGGCTCAGACATGCATTTTCCAAAATCTCGAACGATAAGTTTGAAGTTCTAATGGGGCAATTCTGGAATCCGATGTTTGTAACAGATGTATTTCCGGGCGTATATTCTTTTAATACCGGAGTACCTTTTCAGCCTTTTTCCCGAAATCCACAAATCCGCCTCACTACAAAAGGAACCTTAAAATTGATACTTGTAGCTTTTACAGAGCGTGATTTTTCAACCCGGGGTGCAAGTGTTCAAAAAGCAGCCGTTCCGCAGTTGCATGCTCAAATACATTATGGCAGCAAGAGCAAGCTTTTGGCTGGCGGCGGATTCAATTATAAAATGGCACAAAATGCTACAAATACGGCCGTATTGGGTACCGAAAATGTAAATTCTGGTTCATTTATAGCCTTTGTTTCGGCAAATTTGGGAAAACTAAGCTGGAAAGCGGAAGCCGTGTATGGCCAAAACCTTTCGGATGTTCTACAACTTAGCGGATATGCCATTAATGCAGATAGTAATTTTGTTGCAAACCAATCATTATCTGCCTGGACTGAATTTCAGGGCGATATATCGGAGAAGGCTGAGTGGGGAATTTTTGTTGCTTACACCCAAAATATGGGTTATAGTCAGGCAGCAGACTATGTTGCTGGTTTTTTAGGTAATAATGTTGATTATGCATTTCGCCTGGCACCACGCATTGGGTTTAAATCAGGAAAACTTACAATTGGTACAGAGCTTGAATTTACACGTGCCCAGTATGGTGTATACGATGCTACCAAAGGCACCATCGATATTACTGATGTGGATCCGGTTGACAATACACGTGTTTTAATTACCTCTATTTATAAATTCTAAAAATTAGTAACTATGTCGCAAAAAGATTTAAAAGCTTATTGGAAGGAAAACCTTACATACCTAGTTATATTACTAAGCATTTGGTTTTTGGTTTCGTATGGCTTCGGTATTTTGTTTGTTGAACAAATGAATACAATTAAAATGGGTGGTTTCAAATTAGGATTTTGGTTTGCGCAGCAAGGCTCAATCTATGTATTTGTAGTGTTGATTTTTGTATACGTTTGGCTGATGTCAAGACTCGACAAAAAATATAATGTTAATGAATAGTGATACAATTTTAAAAATATTATTATGGGAATTTTAGTTTGGACCTGGATTATTGTCGGTATATCGTTTTCTTTATACATTGGCATTGCCATTTGGACACGTGCCAACTCATCTAAAGAATTTTATGTTGCCGGTGGAGGCGTTCCTCCCTTAATTAACGGCATGGCCACAGCCGCTGATTGGATGTCGGCAGCCTCATTTATCTCATTGGCAGGAATTGTATCCTTTGGCGGATACGATGGCTCAGTATATATTATGGGCTGGACAGGTGGTTATGTTTTGTTGGCTCTCTTACTAGCCCCTTATCTGCGCAAGTTTGGAAAGTTTACTGTTCCCGATTTTGTTGGCGATCGTTATTACTCTAATTCTGCGCGCCTTGTTGCAGTTGTAGCAGCTCTTATCGTATCATTTACCTATGTGGCCGGACAAATGCGTGGTGTAGGTATTGTGTTCTCCCGTTTTTTGGAAGTAGATATCAATACGGGTGTATACATTGGCATGGCTATAGTTTTGTTTTACGCAGTTTTGGGAGGCATGAAAGGAATAACTTATACGCAAGTAGCTCAATATGTAGTACTTATTTTCGCTTTTATGGTTCCTGCCATTTTTATATCTATTCAAATGACCGGAAATCCTATACCTCAGCTTGGTTTTGGGGATAAACTAGTTGGTACAGAAACTTACCTGCTCGACAAACTCGATGGTCTGAATACTGCCCTTGGTTTTCATGAATACACATCAGGAAGCAAAAAAATGATAGATATTTTTGCCATAACCTTTGCTTTAATGGTTGGTACAGCCGGTTTACCCCATATTATTGTACGTTTTTTTACCGTTCCAAAAGTTCGTGATGCCCGTATTTCGGCCGGTTGGGCATTGCTTTTTATTGCACTTCTTTATACCACAGTTCCTGCAGTAGCAGTATTTGCAAGAACAAACTTAATTGAATCTGTACACGAGGCAAAAGTGGATCAGTTGCCAGCCTGGGTCGCCAATTGGAGTAAAACAGGATTACTTCAGTATGAAGATAAGAATGCCGATGGAATACTTACCTATAGTGCAAATGCAGAGATAAACGAAATTACGAAAATAGACAATGATATTATGGTGCTAGCTAATCCGGAGATTGCGAAATTACCTAATTGGGTAGTTGCTTTAGTTGCTGCTGGTGGTTTGGCTGCAGCTCTTTCTACTGCAGCTGGTTTGCTTCTGGTTATTGCATCCTCTATTTCGCACGACCTGATGAAAAAAGTGCTTCTTCCGAAAATTAACGAAAAGCAGGAACTTTGGGCAGCACGCGGAAGTGCGGCATTGGCTGTTTTAATTGCTGGTTATTTTGGAATTAATCCGCCCGGTTTTGTTGCTGCGGTGGTGGCATTAGCTTTTGGCTTAGCTGCGGCATCTTTCTTTCCCATTATTGTATTGGGTATATTTGATAAGCGTATGAACAAAGAAGGAGCTATTGTGGGTATGATTACAGGTTTGTTTCTTATGTTGTTTTATATGCTCAAATTTAAGTTTGGGGTATTTGATGGCGGAAAAGAGGCTGTTGCCGCACTTGCTTCCGATTGGTGGTTTGGAATTTCGCCCGAAGGTTTTGGTTCTGTGGCAATGGTCGTTAATTTTGTGGTATCATTAACCATATCAAGGTTTACGGCGGCACCTCCAGAGAATATTCAACATTTGATAGAAGATATTCGGATACCATCGGGTGCACGAAAGGCGAGCAGTCATTAATTCGACTTTTCTTTTTAATGATAATTTGTTATAAGAGGCTTTCTAAGTTACTTTTTTTCTGAAACATTGATAATTAGATATTTTGACATCATTCTATATCCAAAGAAATCTGCGAATCAGAAGGTTTTAGACAGTCTCTTATTTTAAAAAAAATATGTATATCTTGGCATTTTAAACAATAATTTTAAAAGAGATATCAATTAGTAAGCTCAAAAAGTTGGCGACAAAATGAAAAAAAGGCACGAACAAAAAATGTTGGCAGCGTCGGTATTACTGCTTTTGCTCTTTAATGCCCCTTTGCTTTATGCATATAACGTAAAACAACAGATTTGCGGTATCCCGGTTTTCTATTTTACTGTTTTTACTATTTGGTTTATTTCGGTACTCTATTCTTATATTGTTTTAAAAAAATACTATGAATAGCTGGCATCTCATTGTAGTAGTAGTTTCTTATCTGGGTTTGTTGTTTGCTCTTGCTTATTGGGCAGAGCATAATAAAAACAATAAATGGCTTAATAGTGCCTGGATATACGCCCTTTCTTTGGCCGTATATTCATCTGCCTGGACATACTATGGAAGTATAGGAACTGCTGCAACAACAGGCCTCCAATTTTTGCCTATTTATCTCGGACCGGTAATTGCTTTTCCAATATGGGTATTAGTAATGCGCAAAACCATTCGAATTGCAAAAATACACAAGGTATCATCAATCGCCGATTTTTTATCTGTTCGATACGGACAAAGCCGAAGGCTTGGTGCTTTGGTTGCTTTGGTTCTTATTCTCGGAGTTGTACCCTATATTTCGTTGCAACTTAAGGCTGTTTCGGAAACATTTGCAATACTTACAGGAAATAATATCAATCATTCGGTTTCTCCTTTGTACGATACAGCATTTTATATTGCATTGCTGTTGGCGGTTTTTGCTGCAATCTATGGCACTCAAAAAATTGATGCTACAGAAAAACACAAAGGCATTGTTTTTTCAACCGCCATTGAATCATTGGTGAAACTATTTTTTTTCTTAGTACTTGGAGTTTATGTTACATTTTATCTTTTCCAGGGTCCATCAGATTTATTTCATCGAATGGAAAATATTCCATATTTCGAAAATCTGATTACGCTTAATAATGAATCTGCCGGTTTTAATTGGTTTTTTGCAATAGCAATGTCTTTTTTCGCAATTTTCTTATTGCCTCGTCAGTTTCAGGTTACAGTGGTTGAAAACCATAATGAAAATGAAATCAAACGTGCGATATGGTTTTTTCCCTTGTACTTATTGATATTCAATATTTTCACACCATTTATTGCTTGGGCAGGCATAATTACTTTTGGAGGAGCATCAGATCCCGATTATTTTGCTCTTTCTTTACCTTTGCATCAAGGAAATACATTTTTAGCATTATTGGTTTTTGTTGGCGGACTATCGGCAGTGGTTTCTATGGTTGTTATTTCTACTTTGGCACTTTCTACCATGGTAAGCAACAACCTTGTAATTCCCTATGGGTTTCTGAATAAATTTATAAAAGAAGCTCCAGAAACCAATATTGCCTATATAAAAAGCATACGCAGGATTTCCGTGTTTTTGGTTATTGTTACTGCCTATATTTTTTATAAAAACTTCTCGGTAAACGTTTCATTGGTGTCAATTGGAATTCTCTCATTCGTTGTTGTTTCGCAACTTGCTCCATCCTATTTTTTAGGTTTATATTGGAATAGGGGCAATTTTATGGGAGCGTTTATGGGAATAATAGCTGGAATATCGCTTACTGCCTATACACTGATTGCGCCATTTATTGTAGAAACCTTTACCGGGGCATCACATCAGTTTATTGAGCTTGGTCCATGGGGCATTAGTGCCCTTAGGCCTTACTCCTTGCTTAATACCGGATTTTTGTCGCCATCTGCTCATGCTTTTTTTTGGAGCATGATTGTAAACTTTTCGGTATATGTGTTCTTTTCGCTAACTACAAAGGGTAACTATAGAGAAAGAAACTTTGCCGAACTTTTTGTGCATAATTACCGTTTAGAAAAACCCGACGAAAATGGTTATGTATGGAAAGGAGAGGCTTATGTTACGGATATTAAAGCGCTGCTTTCCAGATTTCTTGGACCAGAAACTGCAAATCGTGAATTGGCCGGTTTTTTCGTCCGTAATAGAATAGACCCAAAGACAGAAGCTGCCGATGCACGCTTAGTGAGTTTTAGCGAAACTTTGTTGGCTGGGAGCATAGGGGCAGCATCCTCAAAAATTTTAATATCGAGTGTGGTTAAAGAAGAACAGATTACTTTGTCTGAAGTTCTTGGCATTTTGGAAGAATCGAAAGAAAATATGGCGCGCAAAAGAAGTTTAGAAGAGAAGTCTCGCGAATTACTAGTGATTTCAAAGAAACTTAAAGAAGCAAATCTACAGCTTATTTTCAAAGACAAGCAAAAAAACGATTTTCTGGATACTGTGGCTCATGAACTAAAAACTCCCTTATCAGGTATACGTGCTGCATCTGAGATACTCATTGAGGAAGATGATATTTCTGAAAGTGACAAAATGCAGTTTCTTACCGTAATTATGAACGAAACTGACCGATTATCGCGCCTTATCAACAATATTCTTGATTTTGAAAAGTTTTCGGCAGGAAGGCAAAAAATGCATTTCGAAAGAAATGAGATTAAACTTACGGTAGATAAATCTATCGCTTCTATAAAACAACTGGCTGGGAATAAAAAAATATGGATACACAAAAAATCATTTGATACTATTGTGCTTGAATACGACGAAGATAGAATTATTCAGGTAATTACTAATTTACTATCGAATGCAATTAAATTTACGGAATATGAAAAAGGATATATTTCAATTGATTGTAAAACTATTGATCGTAACTTAGAATTAACTGTTGAGAATAGCGGTAAATCAATTCAGCAAGATGATTTACCTTTTATTTTCGATAAGTTTTATCAATCTCACGAACAAACAACTAAAAAACCTGTTGGGAGTGGGCTGGGATTAGCCATTTGCAAGCATATTATTGAAGAACATAACGGAAACATTTGGGCACATGCGAATGTGAAAAATGGTGCCAAATTTACTTTTAGTATACCAATAAAACAGCCGATTGTTTGATTGGTAAGAATTACTTTGTGATATATGAAACCAAAAATACTTATTGTTGACGACGAACCGAGTATTGTAATGACCCTCGAATTTTCGCTAAAAAAGAAAAATTTCGAAGTGTATATTGCGCGTGATGGTAACGAAGCAATGTTTGTTATGGAAAATGTTCATCCCGATGCCGTGTTACTCGACATTATGATGCCAAATATTGATGGATACGAAACCTTATCGTTCATCAAAAATAATCCAGCGTACAAAAATACCAAAATCATTATTATTAGCGCAAAAGATAAGCCCTCTGATATTGAAAAGGGATTGGCATTAGGAGCCGACAGATACATTATTAAACCTTTTGCTTTAAAAAAGGTTATAACAGATATCAATGAGCTTCTTAATCTTTAATCAGCAAAAAGTGGAAATTGTGCAGTTTAAATGGAAATATGTAATATTTTATAAGTGCCTAATTGTTAGTGGGTTTTCTTTATTATGTCTTTCATTTTTTCGGCTAAAATCCTAAGTCATGAACCTACAATTGGTTCAGATTACTTAAAATTAAAAACATTACATCATGGATTATAAAGACTTTTTTGAACAAAGCATAGAAAACCCAGATGGGTTTTGGGCAGAGCAAGCAAAGCAAATTGCCTGGTATAAACCACCAACTCAAATATTGGCTAAAGACGGATTTGGTCATTCTCGTTGGTTTGCCGACGGAAAACTGAATGTTTCGTACCTCTGTGCCGATAAACATGTGGCCGATGGATTTGGGGACCAAACAGCTATTATTTACGATTCTCCTGTTACAAAAAAAATTGAGCGTATAAGTTTTTATAAACTAAAAGATGAAATCTCTCGTTTAGCTGGCGGTTTACAATTGCTTGGTATTGGAAAGGGAGATACTGTTCTTATTTATATGCCTATGATACCTCAGGCTGTTTATGCCATGCTGGCATGCGCTCGCATTGGTGCTATACATTCGGTTGTATTTGGTGGTTTTGCTCCCCACGAATTGGCAATACGAATCAACGATGCTGAGCCCAAAGTTATTATCACTGCATCTAACGGTATTGAAGTTGATAAAATTATTCATTACAAACCATTTGTAGACCAAGCCATTGAGGAAGCAATGCATAAACCTCAATTTGTTATCAATTTTGAGCGAGGTCATGGAGCCGATAAGCAAGAAAGACCTTATGATGTTGATTATAACGATTTAATAGAAAAAGCACACGATGTGGAGCCACTTCCGGTATTATCTTATCATCCGCTCTATATTCTTTATACATCGGGCACTACCGGAACGCCCAAAGGCATTATCCGCGATTCGGGGGGATATGCTACGGCGCTTAAATTCTCAATGAAATACATTTATAATGTGGAACCAGGAGAAACCTATTGGGCGGCCAGCGATGTGGGATGGGTCGTTGGCCACAGCTATATTGTATACGGTCCGCTTATTAACCGAAATACTACAGTTCTTTTCGAAGGAAAACCTATTAAAACGCCAGATGCTTCAACATTTTGGCGAGTAATTGCAGAACATAAAGTAAAGGTAATGTTTACTGCTCCTACCGCAATAAGGGCAATAAAAAAAGAAGATCCCGATGGTGTTTTGATGAAAAAATACGATTTATCCTGCCTTAAATATCAGTTTCTTGCCGGTGAACGTTGCGATATTACTACACTTGAATGGCTCCAGAATAATTTGAAAGTTCCTGTGATAGACCACTTTTGGCAAACCGAATCGGGATGGCCAATGCTTGCAAATATGACAGGCATTGAACTTATGCCGGTGAAACCCGGTTCTGCATCGCTACCTGTTTGTGGTTATGATATACAAATACTTGATGTGGATGGTAACCCATTGCCTGCAAATACCGAAGGATTTGTGGCTGTAAAATTGCCTTTGCCGCCGGGAACACTTACCAATTTGTGGCGAAACAACCATCGTTTTGTGGCTGGATATTTGGAACGCTTCCCCGGATTTTATTTTACAGGAGATGGCGGTTATATTGATTCCGATGGCTATGTTTTTATTACCGGACGTGTAGATGATATTATTAATGTGGCAGGCCATAGACTCTCTACTGCGGCGATGGAAGAGGTTGTTGCTAGCCATTATGCCGTTGCCGAATGTGCAGTTTTTGGGATTGAATGTGAGCTAAAGGGACAACGTCCATTGGGCATAGTCGTACTTAAGATGGGTACTGAAATTGAAATTCGGCGATTAGAAAGCGAAATAGTGAGTTCAATTAGGTATTCCATTGGTTCGGTTGCATCTTTTCGCGAAATTGTTGTAGTACCCCGATTACCAAAAACACGTTCGGGTAAAGTGCTACGCAGTCTTATGCGTGCTATGGTCGACAAAAAAGCTTATACCATTCCTTCAACCATAGAAGATACCGGAGTAATTGCCGAATTAGAATCTATCTTTAATGAAAGGGATTTTAGCAAAATGTGCAAATAGTAATTCTGCTTTCTAAGCAAAAATGCATTTTGTACCAAGCGCTAATTATAATAATTTAGAAAATATATAGTACATAACAAATTAAACAACAATATCCATGAGTAATTATCACATTAAAAACTTCGAAGAGTATTATCTTATTTACAGAAAGTCATTGCGCGATCCGGAATCTTTTTGGGAAGAAGTGGCAGAAGAACACTTTTTGTGGCACAAAAGGTGGGATAAAGTTTTAGAATGGGATTTTAAAAAGCCAGATGTAAAATGGTTTGTTAATGCTAAACTCAATGTAACCCAAAATGCCATAGATCGTCATCTGCAAACTAAAGCGCAGCGAACAGCAATTATTTTTGAACCTAACGACCCATCGGAGCCTGTAAGGTATTATTCTTACCGCGATTTGTACCACGAGGTAAATAAAATGGCTAATGTACTTAAGCATCAAGGAATAAAAAAAGGCGATAGGGTATGCATTTACTTACCCATGATACCGGAACTGACCTTTTCTGTGCTGGCTTGTGCAAGGATTGGAGCCATTCATTCGGTTGTTTTTGCCGGATTCTCTTCAAAAGCGCTGGCCACACGTATTCAGGATTCTGAATGCAAAATGGTTATTACCGCAGATGGAGGATATCGTGGTGAGAAAACCATCGATTTAAAAGGAATTGTTGATGTAGCCTTGGAGACATGCCCATCCGTAGAAACTGTTTTAGTTGCCAAACGAACAGGCGAAACCATAAAAATGCAGAAAGATCGCGACAAATGGCTTAAGCCACTTACCGAAGCTGCACTGGGAGAATGCCCTGCCGAAATTATGGATGCCGAAGATCCATTGTTTATTCTCTATACTTCGGGTTCCACCGGAAAGCCCAAAGGGATGGTACATACACAGGCCGGATATATGGTTTATACGGCATACACATTTAAAAACGTTTTTCAATATCGCGACAATCAGGTTTTTTGGTGTACGGCTGATATAGGTTGGATTACCGGACATAGCTACATTGTTTATGGTCCCTTACTAAATGCCGCTACCACCCTGATGTTCGAGGGGGTACCCAATTATCCGGACTTTGGCCGATTCTGGCAAATAATTGAAAAACATAAAGTTAATCAGTTTTATACAGCCCCTACTGCCATTCGTACCCTGGCTAAAGAGAATCTCGACTATGTGCTTAATTATGACCTATCGTCGCTTAAAATATTAGGCACAGTAGGAGAACCCATTAACGAAGAAGCTTGGCACTGGTACAACAACAATGTGGGCAAAAAGAAGAGTCCAATTGTAGACACCTGGTGGCAAACCGAAACCGGTGGTGTAATGATTTCGCCCATTCCATTTGCCACGCCAACCAAACCAACGTATGCAACCTTACCTTTACCCGGTATTCAAATTGCATTAATGGATGAGCATGGTAATGAGATACGCGAAAATCAGGTAGATGGCAGATTATGCGTTAAATTTCCTTGGCCATCTATGGCCCGCACCATTTGGGGTGATCACGAACGTTTTCGTGAAACATATTTCTCTACCTACGAAAATAAGTATTTTACAGGCGATGGGGCTCAACGTGATGAAGTTGGCTATTATCGAATTACAGGAAGGGTAGATGATATAATTATTGTTTCGGGACACAATTTGGGAACTGCTCCAATCGAAGACGCTATTAATGAGCATCAGGCTGTGGCAGAATCGGCCATTGTTGGGTTTCCGCACGACATTAAAGGTAATGCATTGTATGGATTTATCATTCTAAAAGAATTTGGCGAAACCCGTGTGCACGATAACCTGCGTAAAGAAGTTAACCAGCTAATTGCCGAGCATATAGGTCCTATTGCAAAACTCGATAAAATACAATTTGTGCCCGGATTGCCTAAAACCCGCTCAGGAAAAATTATGCGGCGAATATTAAGAAAAATTGCGGCTAAAGATACTTCTGATTTGGGAGATACAACTACACTATTAAATCCGGAAATTGTGCAAGCAATTATCGATGGTGCTCTTTAATTTAATATATAGCTGTTTGCATGCAAAATCGGGAGTAGCCCGATTTTGCAGCTTCGGTTTTCCTGTACTTTCTGCTGCAAGATTAAGTATGCAATTATTTATTTCACAATTTTATAGATATGAAAAACACCATTGCTGAAAGGGTTGTCGATTTTCTTAAAAATCACCCTCCCTTTAGTATGCTAAATAACGAAAATCTATTTACAATAGCCCAAAATGTAGAAATATTATACTTCGAAGCAGAAACATATATTTTTAAGAAAGGTCAAAAAGTAGCCGATACCTTTTATGTTGTAAAGGATGGCGCAGTGGGTGTATACGCTGATGATGGCAAAACACTTGTAGATAAATGCGACGAAGGAGATATTTTTGGCTTAAGAGCACTTATTCGTAAAGATTTTTACCAACTGGATGCCATTGCCATGGAAGAAAGCATTGTTTATGGCGTGGGTGCTGCATTTTTAGAAACCATTTTAGAAAATAATGAGGATGCGCAAAATTTTGTTCTTACCAGTTTTGCCACTTATGGCTACGAAGTACAGGCAAGTCTTGATGCAGCCAACAGGGTTAATATGGCCGAGGATATTACCCATGATGCACTTATGGCAAAATACTCTAAAAATCCGGTTACTTGTCTTGCATCTCACTCTGTGCAACATGCTGCGCAGCTCATGACCGAAAACAGAGTTGGATCCATTGTGGTTACCTTTCAAAACATGCCTATCGGAATAATTACCGATAAAGATTTACGTTCAAAAATTGCCACCGGAAAATATACCATTCTCGAAAAAGTCGATAAAATAATGTCTTCGCCTGTTATTTGCTTTCATGAGCAAATTACGGTGGCCGAAGCACAGGTAAAAATGTTAAATCATGGTATTTCTCATATTTGTATAACCACCGACGGCACTTCACAAACCCAATTAATTGGAGTACTTTCGGAACATGATATTATCGTTATACATGGAAATAACCCTGCCGCACTTATCAAAGAAACATGCAGAGCCAATCAGGTAGAACAATTGGCTTTTATTAGAACTAAAATAACCAATCTCCTGGCCGACTATCTCAAGCAGGGTTTGTCCATGAATTATATCACTCAAATAATATCGGAAATGAACGATTCTATTTGTAAAAGAGCTATTGTTCTTTCTTTAAAAGAAATGGAAACACCACCACCGGTAAGTTTTGCCTGGATTGCGCTAGGTAGCATGGGGCGTGGAGAGCAATTGCTGCCAACTGACCAAGACAATGCCCTAATTTTTGAAAATGTTTCTGATGATATTTATGATAAAACGAAGGCTTATTTTGTAAACTTGGCTCAAAAAGTTTCAAAAAAACTTTTGGCTGTTGGATTTGAATACTGTCCTGCCGAAATGATGGCTTCTAATAGCAAATGGTGCTTGTCGCTGGAACAGTGGCGACAACAGTTCGAATATTGGATTAAAACTCCAACACCCGACAATGTTATGCTTTGTACCATTTTTTTCGATTATAACCTCGTTTTTGGTAATCCACAATTAGTTAGTTCGCTTACCCAACATATCAACTTTATTGTTAGTGGTTTTGATACTTTTCTTCAATTTTTGGCTAAAAATGCTGTTCAAAACCCGCCTCCTTTGGGTTTTTTTCGTAATTTTTTACTTGAAGCCGAAGGCGGGCACAAAAACCAATTTGATATAAAAGCTCGCGCATTAATGCCTTTGACTGATGCTGCCAGATTACTAAGCCTTGCCAACAAAATTCATGGACTCAGGGGTACAATTCTTAGATATAAAAAACTGGCAGAAATAGAACCGCAGAATGCCGCAATATATAATTCTTGTGCATCTGCTTTTAAAACCCTCCTTCGCTTTAGGGCGCAATACGGTTTAAACAATCAAATGCATGGACGATATATTGATTTACAAAAATTATCTAAATCCGATAAATTGAAATTGCGCAGCGCATTCTCTCCTATAAAAGAGATTCAATCTTTAATTGAGGTAAGATATATGCTCGCTAGATTAATATAATATGATACTACATTGGTTTAAAAAGAAATATCCTGATTTTTGGGAGATTTATGCCGGGAGTTTTAATCATCAAGAACATAATGATATTGATAATGAGAGATTTGTTGTTTTTGATACAGAAACCACCGGACTACATTTTGCGACCGATAGGATACTTTCTTTGGGGGCTATTGGCGTTATTGGGAATCGTATTGACGTTTCCAAAAGCTTGGAATTATATCTCCATCAGGAAAAGTACAATAACGAAACTGCCAAAATTCATGGTATTCTAAAACTTGGCCATTTGGATAAAGTATCCGAACAAGAAGCCGTAAAAGCTTTTCTGAGTTTTGCTAAAAATGCTGTACTTGTAGCTCATCATATTGATTTTGATGTTGCTATTATTAATTCCGCATTACATCGAATGAAACTTCCTCCTTTAAAAAATAAAATTTGCGACACCGGGGTTTTATACAAACGTACACTCGATATTGCTCCTGATAACAAGCATTATGGTTTAGATGAGCTTTGCAATATTTATAATATTTCTAAACACGACCGACATACTGCTTTGGGCGATGCCTATATTGCCGCATTGGTATTTATGAAAGTTTTATCGGCTTTGAAAAAAAAATATCCGCAACTTGCGCTTAATGATTTATTTTTGCCCCGAAGGCGTCAAGGACTAATTTAATATTTTATGGTATTATTTTTTGAATATTGCTTATTTACCCACTGATATTGAAATGATTACATCAAATAGACTGCCGCAATATCATGGTATTATAAGGGACGTGCTTTTTTCTTAAGCCAGATAATTACCTGCATCGAGGACATAAAGGTTCAAATAATTCTTTCTATTATAGATAGTTAACAATACCATCAGCGTTCAAAATGATCATTTTATACCCTAGGTATATAAAATTCATTTTGTAGCTTACGACTAAAAAAATCGACTTTTATTTGAGAATTCCTCATTTAAAAGTACCATATCCAAACGATGATTATATTGCTACAATTTAGAAATTCCATTTAATAGCCGCTGTGGGCATAAAATGCAATTTATCATCCATAGTTACAAACTTACGGCTAATTTCGAGCTCCGAGCCTATCGAAAAAGTTTTGTTGATGTTGAACCATAGTTGTGGTTCGGTAAGCAGAAGGAGATTTTTTCCATCGGGTTCAAGCAAGATATATTTGTCGGTTGTCCAAAGATCAATAAAGCCTGTAAAAGTTAGTTTATCATTGAGAAAATTGGCAAACCAGGTGCCGGTAAATTGAAAATCGGGGCTTTGTGCGCTTCTAAAAGAGCGGTATAACGCGGCGGCACTAAATGTGAATTTGCCTGCTGAAAAAGGATAATTCACTCCGAAAATCCAGCTTCTTCCTATATAACCACCGAATGCATTATCACCGTTAACATAATTACCTCCCGTAAATTCAACATGTGCTTCAAGCGGAAAATCCCAAAAGCGCAAATCGCGCGATATTTCCCAATAGAGCAATTGAACGCCACCATTTTTTGTGTCGTAGTCCATATCAACAAAAACAAAAGTAGAGCCGTTGTCGTCGGGTTTAAAAAATTCTAGCGTAGATGTAAAATATTGTCGCGAAATTTCAGAGATACCATCTTTGGTTTTTCCAAAATCGTAGTGCAATTGAAGGTTCTGTGCAAAGGCCGATGCAAAAAATAATAGCAAAGCCACTGGTACTAAAGATAATTTTCTTTTCATTTATGAAGATTTAGAAATTGATTACTCGTGCTATAAATTTAAGAAATTCTTTTTAATCCATACTAAACTGTTTAATGAAAAAAACATCTCGGAGTCAAAAAAATTATATTAAAGTAAAATTAAGTGACCCAATACTTGCTGATGCAAGAAAGGCAATCTCAGGAGAAGTAAAATTTTGATTAGTTGAGTTTTAGTTGTTTCTTTTTACTAATTAGTGTAATAAGCGAGTCTGACAGTTTTGCCAGTATAAAAAGCACAACCAGGGTAATAATGATGGTGGCTCCACTGGGCACATTGAGCGCAAAAGAGATAGCCAAACCGCCAATTGTCCCGAGCAGACTAATGGCCACAGAGCTGATCATAATTTGTCGAAAATCAGTAAAATATATATTGGCAATATTTTGTGGTATAGTAAGCAGTGATAATACCAGAATAATACCTACAACCCTAATGCTAATAACAATAACAAGAGCTGTAAAGGTAATAAGCAGATAATTGAATAAATTAACGTGTTTGGTTTTGGTAAAGGCAAAATCCTGATCAAATGTGATGAAAATAATGGCACGCATAAAGAACACAAAAAACAGGAATAATGCAAATGTAATACCCAACATAAGCCATAAATCGGCGTTAGAAACTGTAAGTAAACTGCCAAACAAATAGCTCATTAAGTTGGGAGTGTAACCAGGGGTTAGATAGATAAATAATATACCCAACGCCATGCCCAACGACCACATGGTGGCAATAACCGAATCTTCTCTGATTTGCGATTTCTTAGACAAGTATTGAATAATCCAGGCTACTATTACCGAGAAACCAAGCGCCGTAAGCAAGGGGTTCCAGGCCATAAAAAAGCCGATACCAATGCCGCCAAACGAAGCATGTGTAATGCCACCGGCAATAAAAACGATTCTTTTCGATACTATGTAAGTGCCAATGATGCCACAGGCAATACTTACCAAAATACTGGCCATAATGGCGTTAGTAAGAAAATCGTAGGCAAAAATGTTTCCCATCGCTTAAAAATTGCTTTTGATTAATGTTTATGTTGTTGATTTTCGTGGCTATGTATATCGTCGTGGCTATGCAGTGGTAATACCCTATGGGGCACATGTCCGTGTGTGAGGATGTCGATAGGGCAATTGTAAGTAGCTACAATGGCTTCGGTAAGCTCGTTGCCTTTATGATAGTATAAATTTTTGTTGATGCATGCAATAGACTTAACATGTGAGAAGATTGTTCCCAAATCGTGGCTCACCATCAGAATGGCCATTTGGCTGTTTAGATCTTTAAGAATTTCGTAAAGTTCGCCTTCAAACTTGTTGTCAACATAAGTGCTTGGCTCATCCAGAATCAATAGTCGGGGTTTATTTACGATGGCACGACCCAGAAAAACACGTTGTAATTGTCCGCCCGATAAATTGCCAATAGGTTTTTGAAGTAATTCGGTAATTCCAGTCATTTCTGCAATCTCGTTTACACGCAGTTTCTCGGTTTTACTTACCCGCTTAAAGAGCAATTTATCGTTCATAAAACCGGAATGTAAAACATCGAACACACGAAGCGGAAATCTTTTGTCAATGGTATGGTATTGCGGCAAATAACCAATAGGTATAGCAGGCACTTTATTGTTATCCTTAAAAAAGTGTATATTTCCGCCCATTGCTGGAATTAATCCCAGCATTGTTTTTAAGAAAGTGGTTTTACCCCCACCATTGGGGCCAATAATGGCAATAAAATCATCTTGCAGAATATCTAAATTGACCTTATTTAGCACAATCTTATCTTGATATCCGGCAATCAGATTTTCAATTTTTACAATAATATCTGCCATTTTTGTTTGATTTTAAGTGATACAGTGTAAAAGTAATACTATTTCAGATTTTCGTATAGTATTTTTAATATTTCCAATTGTTCTGCCTTCCAATTTTCGTTTAGCGGATTTATTTGCACCACATTTGCACCAATCTGTTTGGCAATAACCTGCGCATTTTCCACATCAAATTCTTTTTGTATGAGAATTAGTTTAATATTTAGATTTTTAGATTCTTCGCTGATATGCATCAAATGGTTTGGCGATGGTTCCTTACCGTGTTCTTCTATGGCTAATTGCACAAGGCCATAATCGGCGGCCATGTAATCGAGTGCCGGATGAAAAATAAGGAATGTTCGATGCGAAACACTATCGAGCGTATGGGCAAACAACAGGTCTAACGAATCGAGTTCGGTTTCGAGCAATTTCATGTTTTGAGCAAATAGGTCTTTTTTTTCCGGAAAGCATTCAAGGAGTGCTTTATAGATATTATTTGCCAATATTTTGCTTTGTTTTGCCGACATCCAGATATGCGGATTTTGGCCATGTTCTTCGTCGGAGAGAAAGTTTATGCCCTCGTTGGCGTTAAATACTTTCAGGGTTTTAAATTGGTCTTTAATTTTGGGCATCCAAGCCATTTCAAAACCAAAATTTCCCATTTGAATAAAGGCTTTGGATTTTTGTAAATCAGTCATTCTTTTGGGGTTTGGCTCATAAGAGTCGGGCGAGGAACCGGCAGGCACAAATACGCTCACTTCTATTTGTTTTCCGCTGATTGCATCAACAAAATATTTCTGCGGGGCAATGCTTACTGTAACCATATTGGCAGCCGAAGGCTCATGTGTTGGTTTGCAAGCAACGGCAATAAGGCTAAACAAAATAAGTACTGATAAACTTAATCGCATGATGTTTATAATTTTAAACGTTTTACTTTTATCTTTGGCGGTGGCACCGGGTCGTAGCCGCTTGTACCCCAGGGATGACAACGCGATATGCGTTTGGTGGCCAAGTATACACCTGTAAAAATACCATGTATCTGCACTGCCCGAATAGCATACTCCGAACAAGTGGGCACGTGCCGGCAACTGGCGGGTGTAAATGGGCTGATAAAATACCGATAAAAGTATATCGGTATTAATATCAGTAGTTTAAGTGTTTTATGAAGAACGTCCGTTATATTATTTGTTTTCATTGGCCAAATAATCTTCTATGGCGGCTTTTATGTCCGTTTTTTTAGTCATAAAAATATTTACTCCGGCCTGCTCTGCATCTTTTTTAAAGTGTGGGCCTAAATGGTTCACCACAAAAGCATCGTAGCGGCTTATTCTTTCTGCTTGTTCGCCATGTCCGTGCTCGTGTCCGTGTCCGTGCTCATGCTCGTGGTTGTGGTCATGATGATGATGGTCGTTGTGGATTTTCTCAACCAAAGTAAAATTTTGTCCATCAACATCGTAAACTGCAAAGTAATGAGCATGACCTGTCTGGCGCTCAATATTTTTAAAATCGTTTGTTGGGATAACTATTTTCATATAT
>DYOH01000072.1 GCA_020720625.1 Acetofilamentum sp.
TTCTTTTGAAAGATTTTTTTGCTCACAGAGTTTTTTTTAAGAAAGATTTTTTTTTTCCACGCAAAGGCGCAAAGACGCAAAGGTTTTTAAGAAAGATTTTTTGGATGGCAATGGTTCTTTTGAAAGATTTTTTTGCTCACAGAGTTTTTTTTAAGAAAGATTTTTTTTTTCCACGCAAAGGCGCAAAGACGCAAAGGTTTTAAAGAGAATAAGTCTTACCTTAAATTCTTTTCTTTGCGCCTTTGCGCCTTTGCGTGAATAATTCTTGTTTTCTTTTTGCTCGCAGATGTTTTTTAAAGAGAATAAGTCTTACCTTAAATTCTTTTCTTTGCGGCTTTGCGGCTTTGCGCCTTTGCGTGAATAATTCTTGTTTTCTTTTTGCTCGCAGAGGTTTTTTTAAGAGAATAAGTCTTACCTTAAATTCTTTTCTTTGCGGCTTTGCGGCTTTGCGCCTTTGCGTGAATAATTCTTGTTTTCTTTTTGCTCGCAAAGGTTTTAAAGAGATTAAGTCTTACCTTAAATTCTTTTCTTTGCGCCTTTGCGTGAATAATTCTTGTTTTCTTTTTGCTCGCAGATGTTTTTTAAAGAGAATAAGTCTTACCTTAAATTCTTTTCTTTGCGTCTTTGCGCCTTTGCGTGAATAATTCTTGTTTTCTTTTTGCTCGCAGAGGTTTTTTTAAGAGAATAAGTCTTACCTTAAATTCTTTTCTTTGCGGCTTTGCGGCTTTGCGCCTTTGCGTGAATAATTCTTGTTTTCTTTTTGCTCGCAGAGGTTTTTTTAAGAGAATAAGTCTTACCTTAAATTCTTTTCTTTGCGGCTTTGCGCCTTTGCGTGAATTTCTTTTCTTTTAATTGCGTCTATTTCCCGCAAAATTCATTTTTAAAACTAAAAGCCCAAACTTCGCGCTCTGTTTTGCCACTTTTTCCGGATTCGAAATGCCAGACCCATTTTTTTTCGGGGGATTTTATTGGTAATTCAGCAAAAATCAACTCTTTGCGGGTGTTTCCGTTTCCATTATACTGTATTTCGGCAACGTCTGTTATAAGAATGCTATAGCGAGATGCACTAAGCTTTGTCAAATGCTGTTTCTGAATTTCAGCTAGTATATTATTCGACAATCTCTTATCTATATAATCCAAGGGAAGTTCAGCCAATTGACTAAGCAAATTGGCCGAAATTATAACGTCAGCTTCAAAAGGCCATTCCGGAGCACTAGTGCCGAAGCTTTTAAGTTGTAATTGATGAAATCTGGCAGTAACATCAAGCTCAAGAAACGCAATGGCAGATAAATTCTCCCATTTTTTTAAAATTTGCGGAGGATGAGCCAAATCTACCAGATATATACGCTGAAATTTTTCGACCAAAAATTCTACTGGAATATCCAGGAGCCAACCACTTCCAAGCACCGCAACCGATTTAGCATCTATTGGTTCCAACTTTTGTTGAATAAAATTTCGGGTTTGCTCTAAATGGTGCATCCAATTCTCTCTTTGGTGCAAATACCGTTTTATTATGCCGCTTTGCTCCTTCTGGATTATTTTTTTGATATTTTTACGAAAAAACATGTTCCAAATTAAAAAATATACTGTAAACCGTAAGAAAAGTCACCATTATAGCCAAATTGCGAAGCAAAAGACAAACGATGATTTCGTTGAATAAAATACATTCCTGTGTCAAAAGCCAGTAAAAAAGCAGCTTGTAAAACCACCGATTGACCATATCCTGACAAAAGCGCCTGTTTGGAAGGTTTTTTAGCAGATAATTGCCATAAATAGGCACCACCCAGCATATAAGCAACATCCAATCCGGCATTTATGAGATATAAATGCTCATTTTTCAAATGCTTCTCCATCATCACAGCTTCCGACAACGAAAAATGGTAGGCGGCGTTGCTTTTTTTTTGTGGGTTTTGAAAGTAGAATGTTCGGATTACCGAAAAACTTACTTTCTTACACAAATGTTTGAGTTCCGCACATCTGCCCACAAAAAAAAGTAATGAACGCTCTACCATATGTGTGTGCTTATATTTTATTATTAATCAATCGTTTAAATTCTTCTTTACTTGGTAAAACTGTTTGATAACGACTTGCGAAAATTTGGTCATTATCCATTGGTAAAGTTATCTCAACTAATGTTTCACTTTTATCACGACAAAGAATTATTCCGACAGTTTTATTTTCATCGTCCAATTTTACATATCTATCGTAATAATTTACATACATTTGCATTTGTCCTATATCTTGATGTTTTAAATCTCCAATTTTTAAGTCAATTAGCACAAAACAGCGCAACAATCTAAATCTATATAAAAATGCCTTTCATCAAATGAAAATCGTTTCTGCCTTGCAACAAATGTATAACCCTTAGCTAATTCCAAAAGAAAATGTTCTAATTTATCAATCAAAGCGTTTTCCAATTCATTTTCAGAGTATAATTTGTGTTCTGGAAATCCTGTAAATTCGAGAATATAAGGGTCTTTTACAATGTCATCGGGTGTTTCAATAATCTGACCTTGAATTGCTAATTGCTTAACTCCTTCTTTATCTTTGCTTAATGCTAATCTATGATATAAAGCACTATCGAATTGACGTTTTAGTTCCCTTACACCCCAACCATTATTTACACTTTCAATTTCATAAAATTTTCTTTCATCAATATCTTGTATTCTCATTAACAGTAAGTAATGCGACCAAGTAAGTTGAAAATCAATATTTTTCATTATCATTTTATCGTTTTGCAATTCCGCAGACGCTGTCTGCGGAATTGTGAAAGTAATATAAAATTGTCGCATTTGTTCAATATTTCGTTGCGAATATCCGGTTTTGTATTTGTTTTGCAAACGGTCTGATAAATTTTTAATTACTTGTTTTCCATATTCCGCTCTTATTTCTCCATTCTGTTCTTTTTCTACAATCATTTGTCCAATACCAAAATAAGTATAAACCATATTGTTATTTACAGTTTTAACAATATTTTGTTTTGCAGTTTCAATCAAATCAACTGCTTTATCAAAAAGTTTATCGCTTATTTTATCTAAATTCATATCTATTTGTTTGTTATTAAATTGTTTACAAATTCTTCAATTCGTTGATTTCTTGATTTTATGAAATTAATCACTCCGTTTTTGTACACCAAATATTCGTTAATGTCCGCAAACGTAGGCTTAGTTTTGAAATTATCAAAAGGTAAGTAGAATTTTATTTTTAGGTTCTCATCAACAAGGTCATCAAGTAAGAAAAACTTGATATATTCAGCGAAACTCCCAAACAAGTCAAAGAAATTTTTGTATCTCAATAATGTGTTGTAAAGAGGACTTTCTTTGCCTATGTAAAATCGTTGAATACATTCCAAAGTCAAGTCAAATCTGTCGTCAATTAAACTATTTACCCCACGAGCCTGATTTATTGTATGTTCTCCGTCAATTCTATTGTTTGGGAATAAAATATATGCACCAATAGTTGAACCTGTGTCGAATAATTCGTTTACATCATTTTGTATTTGTTCTGTCAGCCACTTTTTTCGTTTATGATTTTTATATGAATGCGTTATAGCGTCGCTACCCAAATAAAATTCTCCTAATTCTGACTTATGAAATAAATAAATTCCAGTTTTATTATCGAATAATTCAAATATTTTACCATTAGGCAATGATTTACTCCACAATATTTTATGATATTTTCGCAGTGTTGGACTTGTACTATCAGGGTCTCCGCCTTTTGCGTCAGTATAAACATTAAATGTTGTGTCAATTTCTATTTTTTCTATCATATTATCTTTTAATCCATAAATTTTCGTATGGTCGCTTTTATTAAGCATAACTCGTTGATATTCTCCGACAATCCGCTTATGAGAGCAAATCCGGCAATAGAGATATTCACCGTATTCCAGAACAAGTTCATCTGATGAAAATACATACGCTCGCCGCTAAATTTGCTGTAGCCGTAAGCACCAGAAAGCAAATTTGTTCCGGCCCATGAGCCAAGCACTTTCATTCCGTAATGATTGGTTTTAAGGCTTTGAGCATAGAAACTGTTTGTTGTGTTTTGCGCAACGATATCCTTACTCAAAAAAATCAGCAATATAAAAAAAATAAAGAAGAGTAAATTTACACGCATTTTAATCATGTGATAGGTGCTAAACAAAATTTCAGATAAACAAATCAGCCAATTAATTGTGGAATGAATAGGAAACAAAACGCAGAGCATCGGGCAAACCATTGCGCCAATACTGCCATGTATGAGCGCCTTCTCTTACACGCAATTCAAAGGGGAAATTTTTTGATTTTAGAATTTCGGCCAAATGCAAATTTTGCAAAATCAGAAAATCGTCGTCGCCGCAATCGAGCGCAATAGCAGGTAATCCGTCATGCCTAGTTGCCGAACCCGCTTCCATTTGTTTCACCATTTCTTGTATGGAATGCTGCTTAAAATTTTGCGGAAATCCATCGGTATTCAAAGGCCCCCAGCAATTTTTGAAAAAATTCGGAATTCATAACTTCAGTGGCATTGGCCGTATTAACAGGCTGTAGTTCAAGCACCGCAGCACTAAGTGCATAAATAGCGCTAAATTTGTCCTTATATTTGATGCCGTGATATAAACAGCCGTATCCGCCCATAGAAAGTCCGGCAATAGCACGAAATTTTCGCTCGGCAATAATGCGGTATTTCTGTTCGATAGCAGGAATAAACTCCTGGTGAAAAAAATCTTCCCAACGTACAGATTTATCGTAATTGTTGATGTAAAATGCATCAATCAATCCGTCGGGAGTTACAATAATCATTTCCGGAATTTCGCCAGATTCCATCATTTTTGTAGCGATATTGAGTAAATCACCCTTCAAAACCCAGGCTGTGTAATTATCCCAAGCGCCGTGTAATAAATATAAAACCGGATAATGCCTGTTGGAAGTTTGATAGCTTGGCGGCAAAAATACCGAATATGACATATCTTTTTTTAAAATCGCACTTTTTACAATGCCACTGCAATCAACGCTTGCCTTCTGAGCATAGAATGGATAGCTAAATAAACTAATCCACAGGAGAATAAGAATTTTTTTCATCAAAAAATATTTTATCAGGTTATCAAAAGATACAAAACCGCTTTTAAATCAAAGATAAAAAACAAAGTATAATGCCTAATGAATATACACATTATGCATGTAAATGTAAAAAAACTATTTCAGAAAAAAGCAAAAAGAAAGGCCGGGAAAATAAACCCGACCTCTCGACACTCAAAAAAGAGAAATTATAACTCTTTTAAATCAATTTCAGCTTTATAGTGATTTTGAGAATAATCTACAAGCATTTTTCCGGTTTTAGCATCAAAAAGAATACTATTTACCTTGTACTTAAAGCTATTCATGTAGAACCAGGCACCATTTTTTACTTCCAGAAACACATTTCCGGAACTATATTCACCAACAGTAAATTCAAAATCACCGGCAAAAAACAAATCATAAATCTGAAATTCGGCACCATTTCTTCTTGCCACAAACAAATCGGCATCCTTTTCGATTTTATTCCAATGCTGCAATTCCTTCCAATATTCGTCGAAAGTGGTTTTAAATTGCGGATTAATTTTCGAAATATCGGCCATTATTTGCGTCCCGGTAAGTTCACCGTTAATTAAACGCAAAGCAGTGAATAAAGAAGAAAAAGCGACAAAATCGGCATTCTGACTTTTCGTTTTAGCATTTTGCATGGCAGCGGTGTAGGCATTAGCAAAAGTTTGTGTTTTATTTTCGGCAAATTCGGTATTTGTAGCACTACCAAAAAAGCTGTTCGAAACAGCCAAGGAGCCATTCGGATATACTTTGAACCCAAAATTATCGAAATAATCTTTTCGGTCGTAATACATCATTCCGGCCACCAATCCGGAGTTATTCAAACTAGCAGCATAAATAAAATCACCTTGCTTTTTAACTTCATTTAAGCCCAAAGCCTTTACCCAATTAAGTTTGCCATCGGCAATGTCGAAAACCGCAACAAAATGATCGGTAGCAGCACTCGTAGCCGACATACCATCCACCTGTATATTTTTGGAGAAAACGCCATTCAGATAAATTTTGTCGCCTTCAGAGGCCAATTCTTTGGGGAAATTAGGATCTTTCGAACTTATAGCTTTCATCCATTTTAGCTCTCCCTGAGGACTAAAGCATGCCACAAAAGTATTTATGCCCAGCGCAGAAATTGATTTTCCGCCAAAACTTAGGGAATTGCTAAAAGTACCGCTTACAATTTTATGATAATCTGAAGTATACTTAATACCTTCGGAAAAAATAGACACATTGGTATTTTGCTTTTTAAATTGTTCGAGATAATCTACAGGCGCCAGACTTCTAAGCATTTGCGTTTTTATAACCTTTGGATTAACGGCTCTGAATTGGCTCATGGCAATGCCCACGGGAGCATTTTCGTAGGTAGCATCAGCCACATAATATTTTACTCCATTTTCTTGTATATAATCACCTTTGGGTAATTCAGGCATAAAAATAGCGGTACTCATGTGTCCGGGATATTTCAAACCAATTGCTTCTCTTTCGAGCAAAGTATTGGATAGTTTGGCAAAAATTACCGAACGGTCTTCGCAGTCGGATGCCGGATAGTAAAAAACCTCTTCGGCAAAAAAGTATTTTTCGTATCCAAACTGCTCTTGGTCAGTCTTATAAGCAAAACTTTTCTGTGCCAGTGCCAACAAAATATTGGCTGCCTGCAATTTAGTTTTACCAGCAATAAGCGGCTGCACATTATTTAAGATACTTCGAAAAGTTAAATCGCTCAAAGGAGCGTTAAAGTTCACATCTACTTCAGTAGGTGGATAATCGGTGTAAAAATCAATCAGGTTTTTATTAAAATCGATTGCATATTGATATTGCTTTTGCTCGTGCTCAAAAGAAAACTGTTTAGTTATCTTCGTTTGGTGCAAAATAATAGGTTGTTCAATACTTAGGCTCATATATATTTTGGCATCCGGATAATCGCCTTCGTAGGTATACACTTTGGGAGCGTTATTATCGAAAAGATAAAACCTTACCTCGTCGAAGGTATAATATCGTGTGCGATATACCACATCGGGGGTAGGAATAAGTAAGTAAGCTTTTTCGCGACTATAAGCCAGGCGAACCTTGTAGCGCGATTTATTCATCAAAAACCAGGTTAATACAGTGGCTGAGTTTTCGTCGCCCGGAAATAATGATTTGCTAAATTCTTCTACTAATTTAAGGTATCCCCAATCGGGCAGTTGCAGATTTTTTTTCACATCAAGCAAATCGTCTACCGTAGGGTAATGCTCGCTTTCGCTAAGGGCAGTCCAATGAGCGGCAATTTTTTCGCCAAGAAGTTCCTCCGTAAATGCAATTTTGAGTTTAGGGTCGTAACTAACAATCACATTAGTACCATAGTACAAAAAATTTCCGTTCACTTTTGAAACCGTATTGGTTGTACGTTTTTGAATACCGGGTGCAATGGGCACATACGTAGAAGCAGGCACAACTTTCACCTCTTCCTTTACCGGAACAATTACCACGGGTTCCTGCACAACCTTAGTTGGCTCTACAACCGGAATTACAGGTTTTTCAACAGGTTTGGGCTTTTCCTCTTTTTTTAGAATCCCATTTTGCATTTCTACCTCTTTCCATGCTTTTTTTAGAAAATCGCTAAATTGTTTGTCGTTTTTATCTACAAAATCGTTAAAATCCTTCTGAACAGACTTTTCGAATTCACTAAACTGCTTTTCAATATCCTGCATTTGTTTAACCCAAGATGAATCTACCTGTGCCTGAGCAGGATAATAAAAAATCAGGCAGCTTATTACTAATAGAACAAGTTTACTTTTCATATATGGTATCAATTTAATATTTAATTTATTAGCTAAAAATCCAAAACAATATCTTTATACTGATAAGAATAATCATTTGATTATCTAAACGATATTAAAAAGCTATTTTGTAGCACCCAACATTGAGCCTATAGCAATTTACAATTAAATTTTCTTACATACAAGATGAGAAAAGTACCGAAATTCCATAAAAACACCAAACGAAAGTTCTAAAAAACATCGAAAAAACAAATATTGTCCAAAAAAAAAATGTTTTACAACTAGTTTTTAAAAAAGTACAAATTATAAAGAATAAAGTTAAATAATTTTAAATCAGCGGATTTGACATATTTATTATTTAGAATATATGCTTTGGCAAATGAGTTGATACCTAATTTAAAATTATTCCAAAATAAATTCTTATCAATTTTGACCCTTATTTTAAATCAAATACATAAATAAAGGGAAGTTAAAAACGAGAAATATAAATACAAAAACATCTTTTATTCATGTAAATATAGAATTTAAATTACTGAAAATGAATTTTTTAAACTGTTCAATATAATTAAAATGATGTAAATTATGAGTGCTGAGAGTTTAATTTTGTTTTTTCTCACAGGTGCTTTTTTGGTGGGCATAGCCATATTGATATCTAATTGGGCCTCGCCAAAATCGACCAATCCTGTAAAAGGCGAAACCTACGAGTGCGGTATTCCAACAAAAGGCGCTTCGTGGCTTCAGTTTAACATTGGCTACTATTTGTTTGCCATTCTATTTCTTATTTTCGATGTGGAAACCGTATTTTTGTTTCCATGGGCCGTAGTAATGCGCGAATTAGGTTTGGTAGCATTTATCGAAGTGATTGTATTCTTAGTCATTTTGGGATTTGGATTGTTGTACGCTTGGAAGAAAAAAGCTTTGATATGGGAATAAAATCAATGAAAGAATCGGATTTTAATGGCACGCTGCCACCGGTTACCGAAGTAGCAAAGAATGTTTTTGTAAGCACGCTCGACGATTTAATCAACTGGGGACGCTCCAATTCTGTATGGCCATTAACCTTTGCCACAAGCTGTTGCGGTATCGAGATGATGAGTACAGGTGCTTCGCGTTACGACTTTTCGCGTTTTGGCATAGAAGTGTATCGTGCATCACCACGACAGGCCGATGTAATCGTTATTGCCGGCACTATCGTTCACAAAATGGCTCCGGTGCTGCGTCGTTTATACGACCAAATGCCCGACCCCAAGTATGTGATTGCCATGGGAGCTTGTGCAGTGAGTGGTGGTCCATTTTTTTACAATACCTATAGCGTTGTAAGAGGTGTCGATAATATTATTCCGGTAGATGTTTATATTCCCGGTTGCCCGCCACGTCCGGAAGCTTTTTTATATGGTGTAATGCAATTACAGCGTAAAATTAAGGGTGAGTCTGTTTTAACACAGAACCAGGATAAATCGGATTTTGGACTAGAAACACCTTACGAAAATGAATAAAGAACAACTAATAGAACAACTAAATGCCCGTATTCAGAATATTGAAATTACTGAAGCTAAGCAAATTTTAGAAATAAGCACAGCGCCCAATCACTTATTTAATATAGTGAATACCTTAAAAACTGATGCTGCATTTTCTTTTGATTACTTATTTAACCTGATGGGAGTTGATGTAGATGATAAACTTGGCGTTTATTATTACTTTGAATCCACTGCACACAATCATCAATTATTGGTAAAGTGCTTTGGAATCTCAAGAGACAAGGCCGCATTGCCATCGCTGGTTTCCTTATACCCGGGAGTTGAATTGCTTGAAAGAGAAGTTTTCGAATTTTATGGTATAAATTTCGAAGGACATCCGGATTTGCGCAATCTATTCCTCCCCGACGATTGGAATGGATTTCCGATGCGCAAAGACTATTACGATCCGATAAACATTGTTGAACGCTAAGATTCAAAAAAAAGAAATATTATGGCTCATCATAATCAATCACCATCCGAAATGGTTAAAAAATTGGGCTGGTTGCACAAAGTACTGGCTGAAGAATCGGACACCACCGAAAAGGAAATGACCGATTTTGTAAAGCAGCAGGAAATAATAAGCGGCAGAGATCCAGAGATTTCGGAAGAAGAGTATTTTATCAACATGGGACCACAACACCCATCTACACACGGTGTTTTACGTTTGATGGTTTCATTAAAAGGCGAAATTGTTCAAAACATAAAACCTCACGTAGGTTATGTGCACAGAGGCATCGAAAAGATGACCGAAAAAATGACCTATAAACAAATCATTCACCTTACCGACCGATTAGATTATTTGTCGTCTACGATAAACAACCATGCTGTTTGTTTGGCAGTGGAAAATGGTTTGGAAGTAGAAATTCCGGAGAGAGTAAAATATGTGCGTACCATTATCGACGAATTAATACGAATTGCATCGCACCAACTTTGGTGGGGAGTTATGGGTATGGATTTGGGCGCTCTTACGGCCTATTTTTATGGTTTCCGCGATAGAGAAAAGGTTATTGACGTTTTAGAGAAAAATACAGGCGCACGCTTATTGCACAGCTATTACACTCCCGGCGGCTTAATGCGCGATATTCATGCTGATTTTCAAAAAGATATTAAAGAATATATCAAATATCAGCGCAATTTGATGAACGAGTACGATGATTTGCTCTCCAATAATGTAATTTTCCGCGAAAGAACAGAAGGTTTAGGCATAATGACCCGCGAAGAAGCAATTGCTTATGGAGTTACTGGTCCATCGGGAAGAGCATCAAATTTTGCCTGCGATGTGCGCAAACAACATCCTTATGCAGCCTACGATAAAGCCGATTTCAAACAAATATTATACACCGGAGGCGACTCATTCCATAGGTATAAGGCACGTTTGGATGAGATAAAAGAATCGATGAATATTATCGAACAATTGGTAGATAATATACCCGAAGGCTCATATACCGCCAAAATGAAAGCAGTTTTAAAACTACCCGAAGGAACATATTTCCAGCGTGTTGAAGCAGCTCGTGGCGAACTTGGTGTTTACGTTATCAGCAAAGGCGACAAAGTGCCTTACCGCATGAAATTTCGTTCGCCAAACCTGAGCAATTTAGGTGCTTTAGATAAATTAACCCGGAATTATAAAATCGCCGACCTGGTGGCCATTATGTCATCGCTCGACTTGGTAATTCCCGATATCGACCGTTAATTATTAATTAGAAATAACAGGTTTTATTTATGAATGAAAAATATATACCACGTTACGATATGACCGGAGTAATCCAGAGTATTCACGAATATTTTTTATCAGTGATGCCAGCAGGATTAGCATACGTTACAGAATTGGTACTTATAGGAATACTATTCCTACTGTTTTATGCAGTTGTGGGATTAATTTTGGTTTTAGCCGAACGAAAAGTAGCGGCATTCTTCCAATTGAGATTAGGACCATACAGAGTTGGCCCTTGGGGAGTTTTTCAAACCATTGCCGACTTTATCAAACTATTATTAAAAGAAATTCTGGAGATAAAAGCAGCCGACAAATTTCTGTTTAACTTAGCTCCATTTATTGTAATAATAGCCTCTTTTATGGCCATTGCCGCCATTCCATTTGGATACAGCCTTCATGCCATAGATTTTGATATGGGCTTATTTTATGTTTTAGCAGTTACCTCTGTGGGGGTATTAGGCGTTTTACTGGCAGGTTGGAGCAGCAACAACAAATACTCGCTCATCGGAGCCATGCGTAGTGGTGCACAGATTGTTTCTTACGAGCTTTCTATCGGATTATCGCTCATGACCATAGTAGTTATGATTGGTAGTTTACAACTCAGCACCATTGTGCAAAGTCAGGCCGATGGCTGGTGGATATTTAAAGGTCACATACCCGCAGTAATTGCGTTTGTAATATTCCTAATAGCCAGTACAGCCGAAACCAACCGCGGACCATTCGACCTTGCAGAAGCCGAATCTGAGCTAACGGCAGGTTTCCACACCGAATATTCGGGTATAAAATTCGCCTTTTTCTTTTTGGCCGAATACATGAATATGTTTATTGCTGCGTCAATTGCTGCAACCGTATTTTTAGGCGGATGGATGCCCTTGCATATCGGAAACCTGGAGTGGTTCAACAATATCATGGATTATATTCCTGCATTTGTTTGGTATATTGGAAAAACAGCCTTTGTTATCTGGATTCTCATGTGGTTTAAATGGACATTCCCCCGTTTAAGGATTGACCAATTGCTTACTTTGGAGTGGAAATATTTATTGCCAATTAACTTGATAAATCTGGTTCTGGCCGCATTTATTGTTCTAATGGGCTGGCATTTTTAAAATACATTAATCAATCAGCAATGAATAGCATAACAAATTATATAAAAACTGTAGGCAAAGCCCTAAAATCGCTGGCCACAGGTATGGGTGTTACGGGGTATTATTTTACTCACCGAAGCACAGCCATTACAGAGCAATATCCCGAAAACCGCGCCACATTAAAATTGGCAGAACGCTTTAAAGGCGAAATTGTGATGCCGCACAACGAAAAAAACGAACACCGTTGCACAGGTTGCGGTATTTGCGAAACTGCATGCCCAAATGGTTCTATCGAAATCATCTCAAATTTTGAAGTTATTGATGGTAAGCGAAAAAAAGTGATAGACAAACATATTTATCATCTTTCCATGTGCACCCTTTGTGGATTATGTGTGGATGCATGTCCATCTGATGCGCTCGATTTTGGCGGAGATTTCGAACATGCTGCATTCAACAGAATTTCGCTTACAAAAATTCTGAATAAAGAAGGTTCAAAACTAACGAAAGATATAAAGGAATAATATGAACGTAGTTATTTTCTATACATTTGCAGCTATCATTCTATTGTTTTCGCTGCTAGCAGTTACCAGCCGCAAAATATTGCATGCTGCTGTTTTCTTGCTCTTTGTGCTTATCTCTACATCCGGATTATACTTCCTTTTGGAATATTATTTTCTGGCGGCGGTTCAACTAACACTTTATGCCGGTGGTATTGTGGTGCTTATTGTATTCTCCATATTACTCACCAGCGGAATCGACGACCGCTTCCCTTTGGTAAAACCACTTAAAGCTGCTGCCAGCGGCGGATTAGCCATTTTAGGAATAGTATTGGCCTTAGCTGCCGTTTTAAGATTTCCGTTTGCAGCTGCATCATCAAATGCCTTGGTTGTAGACATGAAAACTATTGGACGAAGCTTGCTTAGCTACGATGTAAACGGTTATGTATTGCCATTCGAAGCAATCAGTATTCTGCTTTTGGCAGCCATGATTGCCGCCATCGTTGTAGCAAAGAAAAAAGGTGAAAAACAAAGTTAATTTTTAAAGAATATGATAGCAGGAATTCCATTAACACATTTTCTGATAGTTAGCACTATCATGTTTTTTATAGGTATCTACGGTTTCATGGTTCGCAAAAACCTGATCACAATGTTGATGTCTATAGAGCTAATACTCAACTCTGTGAATATCAATTTTGTGGTATTCAACAAATATCTCTATCCGCACCAATTGCATGGTCATTTCTTCAGCATTTTCGTTATTGCTGTTGCTGCTGCCGAAGCGGCCGTTGCTATTGCCATTATTATTAATGTTTATCGTCGTTTCAACTCTATCGATGTTGAGCAAGCGAGTGATATGAAGTATTAACCGAAGATTTAATTCGTAGATATGGATTTTAGTTACACTATATGGATTATTCTGGTTCCCTTTTTCATGTTTCTATTGATAGGGCTTACCGGACACTGGTATAAAAAGGCGGCAGGTTTATTAGGAACTGCCGGTTTGGCATTTGTATTTTTGGCCTCGTATTATACGGCGTACAAATATTTTTTTGAAGCAGGTAAAGTAGATGGCGTTTATCAACAAATAATTGGCTATAAGCTACTTTGGCTTAGTTTTACCGACAAATTAACAATTGATTTAGGCGTAATGCTCGATCCTATTTCGGTAATGATGCTTGTTGTGGTTTCAACAGTCTCTTTCATGGTGCATATTTATAGCCTTGGCTACATGAAAGAAGAAGCCGGATTCTATCGCTTTTATGCTTTCCTTTCCTTGTTTACATTTGCCATGATGGGATTGGTGGTGGCCACCAATATTTTCCAAATGTATATTTTCTGGGAATTGGTGGGCGTATCGTCGTACCTGCTTATTGGATTCTATTACGACCGTCCATCGGCAGTATCTGCAAGTAAAAAGGCATTTATAGTAACCCGTTTTGCCGATTTAGGTTTTCTTATCGGTATTTTGATTTTATCCTATTATACTCAAACATTCGATTTCCAGATTATCACTTCACAAAATGGCCCGGCCATTGCCGGAGCACCTGCGCAAACATTCATGGGCTTCTCAATTTTGACATGGGCTATGTTGCTTATTTTTATGGGTGGTGCAGGAAAATCGGCCATGTTTCCGCTGCATATCTGGTTGCCCGATGCCATGGAAGGCCCAACGCCGGTTTCGGCCTTAATTCACGCCGCTACCATGGTTGTCGCAGGTGTGTATTTAGTAGCTCGTTTGTTCCCTATATACAGTTTTGCTGCTCCCGATGCCTTAACATTTATAGGATATCTCGGTGCATTTACCTCTCTCTTTGCGGCCATAATTGCCATGACACAATTTGATATCAAACGGGTTTTGGCTTTTTCCACCCTATCACAAATTGGCTACATGATGTTGGCTTTGGGTGTCTCGGGTTATGGTGAGCACAACGGTTTAGGTTACACTGCCTCTATGTTCCACCTTTTTACACATGCCATGTTTAAAGCATTGTTATTCTTAGGTGCAGGTGCCGTAATTCATGCCGTTCACAGCAATTTTACCTACGAAATGGGAGGTTTACGTAAATATCTCAAAATTACGCATATCACATTCCTAGTGGCAGTGCTGGCCATAGCTGGTATTCCGCCATTTGCAGGTTTCTGGAGTAAAGACGAAATTTTAGTGGCCGCATGGGAACATAACAAACTCTTATTTTGGGTTGAATATTTGGTTGCCGGAATTACCGCTTTCTACATGTCGCGTTTATATTTCCTGATTTTCTGGAACAAAACGCCCCATTATCACCACACACCGCATGAAGCACCTTTGGTAATGACAGGCCCATTGATGTTTTTGGCACTGATGGCTATTTTTGCCGGATTGATACCTTTCAGCGAATTTGTATCGCCCGATTTAACGCCATATCACACCCATTTACATTATAATATTGCCATTCCTTCGGTATTAATTGCCTTACTGGGAATTGGGGTTGCGGCAGCCTTTTATCTGAAAGAAACAAGCTATCCTGATAAAATTACAGCAGCACTTAAAGGTTTATACAAAGCTACCTACAACAAGTTCTATATCGACGAAGTTTACATGTTTGTTACCCATAAAATCATTTTCGGATTAATATCCAAACCAATCGCTTGGTTCGACAGACAAGTAATCGACGGCACAATGAATTTATTCGGAATAGGCACACTTTGGGCATCGCGCAAAACCAAAGGATTGCAATCGGGTCAGCTACAACAATACGCTTTTGCGTTTGTCGCAGGTGCCGTTATTCTGGTATTGTCTTTTGTATATATATGGGCTTAATCATTAACAGAAAAAATATTAATTTCAAATGGATATTTTAACCTTATTTGTAGTTATACCCACACTCACGGTTTTTGCCATTATGTTTGCCAAAAATCTGGAGCAAACACGAATGATTTCTGCCGTTGGTATGACTGCGCAATTGATTAATGCTGTAAGGCTTATCATAGCCTACTACGACGAGCGAAACGCCGGAAATACAGCAGATTTCTTATTTCAGAAAACCTACGTATGGTTCGATTCTCTAAATATCGAATATGCCATAGGTATAGATGGTATTGGCGTGGCCATGATTGCGCTAACTGCCGTAATTATTTTTACCGGTGTTTTTGCCTCTTGGACTATGGAAGACCTGCCCAAAGAATTTTTTATCTCCTTAATCATTTTGGCTACAGGCGTATTCGGGTTCTTTATTTCGCTCGACTTGTTTACCATGTTCTTGTTCTACGAAGTAGCAGTAATACCGATGTATTTGCTCATAGGCATCTGGGGAAGCGGACCTAAAGAATATTCTGCTATGAAACTAACCTTAATGCTCATGGGCGGTTCGGCCGTGCTGATGGTTGGCTTAATTGGATTGTATTTTTACTCAGCCCCCGATGGCGGCGAATTAACATTCAATGTAATAGAAATAGCAAAGGTGCACATGCCTATTGAGGCCCAACGCTTCTTTTTTCCACTTACATTTGTAGGCTTTGGTGTTTTGGGCGCTTTATTCCCCTTCCATACCTGGTCGCCCGATGGTCATGCATCTGCACCCACAGCCGTTTCAATGCTGCATGCAGGTGTGCTTATGAAACTGGGTTCTTATGGAGCTTTCCGTGTAGCCATGTATTTAATGCCCGAAGCAGCCAACGAAATGAGCTGGTTTTTCTTGATTCTGGTTACCGTTAGTGTAGTTTATGGAGCTTTTGGAGCAGTAATGCAAAAAGACCTTAAATACATTAACGCATACTCATCGGTAAGCCACTGCGGTCTAATCCTTTTTGGTTTGCTGATGCTCAACAAAACGGCCATCGACGGAGCCATTATCCAGATGATTTCGCACGGTATTATGACAGCCCTTTTCTTTGCCCTGATTGGTATGATTTACGGTAGAACACACACACGATTGATTCACGAGATGGGTGGTCTGTTAAAAGTAATGCCTTTCCTTTCGGCAGCTTATGTTATCGCCGGATTAGCTTCCTTAGGTTTACCGGGTTTAAGCGGTTTCGTAGCCGAAATGACCATCTTTGTTGGTGCATTCCAGCAAAACGATTTATTCCACAGAGTAGCCACCGTTATAGCGGCCTCTTCTATTGTAATTACAGCAGTATACATTCTCCGCGTTGTAGGTATTTTACTGCAAGGACCAATCAAAAACGATAAATACTTTAAATTATCGGATGCCACCTGGTTCGAGCGAGTTGCTGTTATCACACTAATTGTTGGTATTGCCGGTATTGGTATGTTTCCGTACTTTTTATCCGATTTGATTATGGATAGTTTACATCCTATCATGGATCATATTATAGAAGCCGGAAAACCGGCACTTAGTCAAGTTTCATTATAAATAATAAACTGAACGAGATATGTCATTCGAACAAGTTTTATTGATGCGCAATGAGTTAGTACTGGTTATAGCAATGCTTATTGTACTGGCTGCAGAAATATTTTTAAGCGGTAACAACCGCAAATTAGTTATTCCCATTGCCGTAGGTGCATTTGCCATTGCTACCATCATAGCATGGTTTCCGCAGCCCGAAGGGGTAATTTTTGGTGGAATGTATCAAACAGATACCCTTCGCCAAATTATGAAAAATGTACTCAACATTGGAGTACTACTCATTTTTATACAATCAATGCCTTGGTTACGCAAACCGGAGCAAAATTTTCAGATGAGCGAATTTTACCTGATCATCATTGCCACACTTATTGGTATGGGCTTTATGATTTCTTCGGGCGATTTTCTGATGTTTTATCTTGGCTTGGAAACAGCAACTATTCCGGTAGCAGCTTTAGCCGCCTACGATAAAGGTAAACGCAAATCTGCCGAAGCTGGAATAAAGCTTATTTTATCATCGGCTTTATCTTCGGGAATCCTACTTTACGGTTTGTCTATGATCTACGGAACCACAGGATCCATCTATTTCCATGAGGTTGCAAACGCATGGGGAAATACACCACTGCAAATGCTGGCGGTTGTATTCTTTATGTCGGGAATGTTCTTTAAACTCAGTATTGTACCTTTTCATTTTTGGACTGCTGATGTGTACGAAGGTGCTCCGGTATTGGTTACCTCCTATTTATCGGTAATCAGCAAAGCCGCGGCGGCCTTCATCTTCATGATTATTCTTTTTAAAGTATTTCCGACATCTATAGAATTATGGAAAAATGTGCTTTATGCACTTACCATAATTACCATTACGCTTGGTAATATTTTCGCCATACGTCAGAAAAACATGAAACGTTTTCTTGCTTTCTCGTCAATAGCACAGGCAGGATTTATTCTGCTCGGAATTATTGGTGGAAACGCTATGGGAATGACAGCCGTTGTGTATTTTGCACTCATCTATATTTTCAGTAATTTAGCTGCATTCGGCGTTGTAGCAGCCATTAGCAACGTTACCGGCAAAGAGTATATGAATGATTACGATGGATTATACCGCACAAATCCTAAATTAAGCCTTGTAATGATGCTTGCCTTATTCTCACTGGCAGGTATTCCGCCGGTAGCCGGATTTTTCGGAAAATTCTTCCTCTTTATGGCTGCTGCCAAATCGGGATATTACATACTGGTATTAATTGCTGTAATCAACACAATTGTATCGCTTTATTACTACTTACTAGTGGTTAAAGCCATGTTTGTAAATAAAAACGAACATCCAATTGCCTGGTTTAAATCCGATTGGGCTACACGTATAGCTTTAATTGCTAGCGTATTAGGCATTATTGCTGTTGGTTTAATTAGTCATATATGGGAGTATATCAACGCTTTTAGTTTCGGAATTTAATATTAAACTGATATGATAGATAAATTAATCTCAGGAAAACATATAGTAGAAGATTTCGACGGGGTAAGATGTACTTTGGTTGAAGCCGGATTAGAAAAATCAAGACTTGAATTTTTGAAAGACTTGCTTATCCATAATGGTTTCGAAGTAAAAGTGCTCGAAGCAGCAGCAAAAAGCGAAAACGAAGCAGCTACTTATAAATTAGGTGTTACGAATATCATTTTTAATCCTATGATCGCTATTTATCAAAAAAGATTGCGTCGCAAGGATGGAAAAGTGGTTACACCGGCCTATTGGAGACAACAGAGCAATGTAAATGCCGATTTACCTTATTATTTGATAAAAAACAAGTAATTCTGAATATGAACACTATTAAAAACCCGCCGGATGGCGGTTTTTTTTGTGCAAAAAAAATATCAAAGTAGAAAAGTCCGTCACAAACAGAAGGAAAAAACTTCGTGCTCTTCGTGTTGAGTTTTTTACCACAAAGGACTCAAAGAATATCACGAAGGACACAAAGGAAAAAACTTCGTGCTCTTCGTGTTAAACTCCTTACCACAAAGGACTCAAAGAATATCACGAAGGACACAAAGGAAAAAAAACTTCGTGCTCTTTGTGAAAACCCTTCGTGCTCTTCGTGTTGAGTTTTTTACCACAAAGGACTCAAAGAATCTCACGATGAACACAAAGGAAAAACTTCGTGCTCTTTGTGAAAACCCTTCGTGCTCTTCGTGTTGAGTTTTTTACCACAAAGGACTCAAAGAATCTCACGATGAACACAAAGGAAAAACTTCGTGCTCTTTGTGAAAACCCTTCGTGCTCTTCGTGTTAAACTCCTTACCACAAAGGACTCAAAGAATATCACGATGAACACAAAGGAAAAACTTCGTGCTCTTTGTGAAAACCCTTCGTGCTCTTCGTGT